>JANNQH010000752.1:0-1965 GCA_031400655.1 Deltaproteobacteria bacterium
CCGCCGGCCTGTACGGGCTTGGGATAGCTCGCGATGTCCTCGAACTGGAAGTAGTCGCCCTTGAACTCCGAGAGGCCCTCCGACCAGAGGGCCCGGAGCACACCGATCCACTCGTTCGTGCGGCGGCCGCGGTCGCCGAAGTCCTGCTTCAGGATCTCGACCTCTTCTTTGACCCAGCCGACGCCCACGCCGAGGGTGACCCGGCCCTTCGAATAGCGATCGAGGGTCGCGACCTCCTTGGCGAGCAGGATCGGATGGCGCTGCGGCAGGATCAGCATCGATGTGCCGAGCCGGAGCCGTTCGGTCGCGGCGGCGATCCAGGTCATCAGCACCAGCGGATCGGGCATGTTCGCTTCGGCGGGGATCGGTGTGCGGCCGGTCGTCTTGTAGGGGTAGGTCGAGTCGTACGCGATGCACATGAGGGCGTGGTCGATCACCCAGATCGACTCGAAGCCTAGACGCTCGACCAGCTTCGCATAGCGGATCACGAAATCGGGATCCCCGATCGGACCCATCTGCGGCGGAGGGATGCGGATGCCGAACTTCACGAGGTCGCTCCAGCTTGGATTGGTTGCTTGGGATCCTGAAAAGTCGCATGTGCGCGATCTACTGTTGCGCAATGGGATGCTAGCGTGACGAGTACGGATCACCCGAACCCAGACGAAGAGCCATGCGAAAAACGCTGAACACGACTCGCCACTTTGCGATCCTTGCGGGAATCGGCCTCGTCCTGGTAGGCGGCGGCTGCAGCTCGATTCCCGGCGCTTCCTATGTCTCGGACCTCGCGGCGAAGACCTTTACGCCGGGACGCATTTCCCATCAGGAGCTGCGCCAGGCCCTCGTCCAGTTCGCGAGCCGTTTCGAGGCGACGATCATCTCCACCGCCGACACGATCGCCTCGGGCTCGAAGGACCCGGTGATGCAACGGCGCGCTTTGCGTTGGAAGCTCGGGATGACGCCCGCCGTCAATGAAGCGGCGTTCCTGCCCGAGCCTGTATCGGCCTACGTGGGCATGCTGACCCTCGCCACGTCCATGCGGGAATATCTCAAGACGGGCACCGGCAATGAGGCCTTCGGCGATCGACAGGCGCTCGCGGTCGACGCCAGCGAGGAGCTCGTCACGGCCGCCGTCGCCCTGGGCGAGCGCTTTCTCAACGAAAAGGAGCTCGCGCGTATCACAAAGCAGGTCCAGGACCTCGTGCAGGCGCAGCCGATCCGGGGCGAGTTCGTCGCCGAGAATGCCCAGTCCCTCGTCAACACGAGCGCGGCGAGCCCCGCCTTCGATTGGGTGACGGCGATCCCGATGTCGCCGTTCCGGGCGCTGCAGGGCGTCGACGAGGGCGCACAGTCGATCCGCGAGTTCAACGATACGGCGATGGAGATGGCGCGGACCATCAGCGCGATGCCACGGCTGATCCGCTGGAACCTCCAGCTGCTCGCCCTCGACGTGTCCGGCCAGGGCAATATCGCAGCCGCGGTCGAGAGCTTCGATAGCCTCGCCCGCAGTGCGGCGTTGCTCTCTACGAGCGCCGAGACGCTGCCGGAGGATCTGCGCACGCTCCTCGCGGAGGCGGAGCGTACGGGCAAGAGCTTGGGACCCCTCTCGAAATCCCTCGAACGCTCGGCGACGGCGGTCGCCGAGGCGGGCCAGGCCTGGGGTGGCCTCGTCGCGGAGCTCTCCAAGCCGCCCGCGGATCCGAGCAAGCCCTCGCGCCCTTTCGATATCCGCGAGTGGGAGGCCGCTGCCACGCAGGTCTCCTCGGCCGCCAGTGAGCTGCATACGCTGCTCGAGTCCGCCGGCACGCTCGCTGGATCCGAAGTCCTCGCTGGACCGCTCGCCGAGCTCGAGTCCCGCATCGAGCGCCTCGAGGCGGGCTCTCGCGATCTCGTCGACCTCATGGCATGGCGCGGCGTCCAGCTGATTTTGCTCGTCTTCGGGTTGCTCTTCGCCTACCGCTTCGTGTC
>JANNQH010000753.1:0-8194 GCA_031400655.1 Deltaproteobacteria bacterium
GATCGATGCGCTCGAGCGCGTGCGCCAGCTGTTCGCCGAGGGCTGCATCCAGTCGGCGTTCTGGCACCGCTTCGCCGCGACCGCGCACAGCCCGATCGGCAAGCAGCCCGAGCTCTTCGGGATCAAGCTAATCGAGACCAAAACGCCGAAGTTCGCGCGCAACGATCTCGCGTTCGTCGATCCGACCGGCTGCGATCACGACTTCTACGCCGAGGGACTAAGAACGGCGCTCTACAACTACATGCACGGCATGGGACTCGACGCCGATCCGCGCTCGTGGTTCCCGGGAAGAGGTGCGGCGAAGGTGCCGAGGACTACGGTCGACCCAGAGCTCGTGCGGAAGGCACTCGAGAACGGGTGATCCGAGCTCGATCAACGATCGCCTTCGCGAAAACGCCGGGGATCGTCCGGGCGGTAGCGCGGATCCGTGGGCTCGCGCAGCGAGGCCAGCAGCGGCTCCAGGCCGTTGGCCTTGATCTCGTAGACCGTCGCGAGCAGCTCGCCCAGCCGCCCGCGCGGGAAGCCCCGTTCGCGGAACCAGACGACATAGGGCTCGGGCAGGTCGATCAGCCGAGTGCCCTGATAGCGCCCGAACGGCATCCGCATGCGAGCGACTTCGACGAGCATCTCTGCGTCGGGCTCGGTGCGCTGCTGCGGGTCATTGCTGGCCATGGCACGAGCATGTCGTAGGCGAGTCTCGAACGCTCGCACGCGCGGTCTGCCCCTGCTCTGCCGATCGACATTCGCGGACAGCTCGATCTCGAGACTCCTTGATCTCCGGGTCCTGGTGACTGACGATCCGCAAGTCACCCGGCCCCGAAGGCGGGCCTACCCGGGAGAGTCCATGAGCATCATCATCAGAATTGTCGTCACCGCAGCTGCACTCTGGCTCGCCACCATCTTGGTTTCGGGCATCCACATCGAGTCTTCGATCACGAGCTTCTTGATCGTGGCCGTGATCTTCGGACTCGTGAACGCGTTCGTCCGGCCTGTCGCCAAGCTGCTGTCTCTGCCCATCCGGATTGTCACGCTGGGCGTTTTCACTTTCGTGATCAACGCTCTTATGCTGATGCTGACGGATTTGCTCGCAGGAAACGTCATGTCGATCGAAGGCGACTTCCTGAGCCAGCTGTTCAGCGCGCTCATCGGAAGCGTCGTCATCAGCGTCGCGAGCACGGTGATCGGCTGGATCATGCCGGGCAAGGATTAGCGCGCGTCTCGCGCGCAACGTGCTCCGTTCGACCGGGCTCCACCCAACGGATCAACGCGCTCCCCCACGTCATGCCGGCACCAAACCCCGCGAGCAGAATGAGGTCGCCATCCTCCAACCGTCCGGCCTCGATCGCGTCGACCCACGCGAGTGGAATCGATGCGGACGAGGTATTCCCCGTTCGATCGAGCACGATCGCCGCCTTGTCGCGCGGGATTCCCAAGCGATCGCAGACGGCATGGATGATCCGGATGTTCGCTTGATGGGGAATGATCAACTTGATCTCGTCCGTTCGGACCTTTGCGCGCTCGAGCGTGCGAAACGCGGACTCGACGACGACCCGGACCGCCCGCCGGAAGACTTCGCGTCCGTCCATCGAGAGCGTCCCACCGATCTCCGCCTGTAGGATTCCCCTCGCCTCGCCGTCCAGCCCCAGGTCCCACGCCAGCAGCTGTCCCTCGTCGGGCACGCGTTCGACCACGATCGCTCCGGCGCCGTCGGCGAACAAGACCGCCGTATTTCGATCGGACCAGTCGACGATTCGACGCAATGTCTCGGAGCCGATCAAGAGAACGCGCCGTGCCCCGGTTTCGAGAAATCCATTCGCAACGACCAATCCATAGACGAACCCCGAGCACGCGGCATTGAGATCGAAGGCGCCGCCGCCGAGACCAAGCGCATGGTGCACCTGGGCTGACGTCGCCGGAACCGTCTGGTCCGGCGTCGTTGTGGCGAGGATCATCAGGTCGATCGAAGCGGGATCGATGGCTGCACAATCCAGCGCGGCTCGCCCCGCCTCGATCGCAAGTGACGCCGTCGTGCCGCCGATCCGTCGTTCGCAGATCCCGGTTCGATCGACGATCCATGCGTCCGACGTATCGAGCGTCTTGGCAAGATCCTGATTCGTGACGATCTGGTTGGGCAGAGCCGCGCCCCAACCGCGAATTCGCAACCCCATCCTATCTGCCCCTTTGCTTTCGAGTGCAGCGCTCGCATACGAACCGCCCCGAGCCGGCCGTCCGCTACCCGCGACCAACACAATCCCATCGTGAAAGACGTGTTACTGATTTCTGGCGGTTTGAAAAGGGCCGTTTGAATGTTCGATTCCGGCAGAGGACTCGACGGCGAGGACATGGATTGACTCTCCCTGCTTCTGTCACGCTCCGGCGTGACGGTAGCGAGGGGTCGGATTCGTCCGCTGGGCCACGAGGAAGCCGGTGATGGAGCCCGGTTGAGCACATCTTCGCTCGCTAGAAGAGCCACTCGGGCTTGAGGACCATCGTAATCCCGAGCAGCAGCATGATCGCCCCGGAAAGGAGCTTCAGCCAGCGCCCCGAGCGTTCCGTGAGCTTGCGGTTGCCGAGCGCGATCACGGCGGTGGCCACCATGAGCGAGTCGTCCGCGATGTACCCGGCGATGTAGAGGCCCAGGTAGGCGTACCGGGCCACGGGGGAGAGGTCGTGCTGCGCGAGCACCGCGGTGAAGATCGCGGGCAGTCCCGCCGTGCACAGCAATTCGACGAAGTTCACCACCACCGCGAGGACGGCGACGGCGACGAGCGAGGCCGGCAGCGTCTCGGCCGACAGGATGGCGCGCGTGCGGGCATAGATGCCCGGCTTGGCGCTCTCCGGGATCGAGAACGAGATGCCGCGCCCGAAGGCGAAGAAGTCCTTCACGTTCACCACGCCGATGAGAATCGCCGCCCCGGCGAGCGCCCAGCGAACCGCCCCGGACAGGCCGATGGCGAGGAATACCGTGAGCCAGGCGGCCATGAAGGCGTAATAGACGGCGCCGCTCACGAGCACGAACGTCCCGGCCACGAGCGCCATGCGCCGCCGGTCGTTCAGGCGCACGAGGAGCGAGAGCAGGAAGAGCAGTACCCATATCGCGCACGGGTTGAAGCCGTCGAGCAGGCCCAGCGCGAGCGCGAAGAGCGGCAGCCCCAGCCGATCGGCCGAGAGCGGGCCGAAGAGGGAGCTCTCCAGCGAGCCGGGCGCGGGCGTGTCGCGGTCCAGCAACGCGAGGATCCGCCGCCCCATGCCGGCCCCGTTGTCGAACCCGACGAGCATCCGATCGCCGACGACGAACGTCGGAACGCCCGGCACGCCGACCCCGGCCTCGCGGGAAAGCCGCTCCAGCTCGGCGACAGCTTCCGGATCCCGGTCCACCGGCCGAAACCGGATGCTTACGTTCGGGCGTTCGCGGCGCAGCGACTCGAGCCACGCCTTGGCGTCGGCGCAATGGGGACAGCCGTCCCGGACGAAGACCTCCAGCGTGACGGCTGACGGCGGCGCGACGAGCGGCTCAGCGCGGGCGGCGAGTGCGAACCCCAGGAACGCGACTGCGAACACCGCGGCCCGGAACATGCGGGCAGTAACAGGCGTTCGAATGCCCATGGAGCCATGCTACTGCGCAGGCCCCCGCCAGACGACGGCCCATTCGTCCAATGCCCCGGGCGCGACGCGCCACCAGCACGCCGTCGGCCTTGCCGCGGTCGCCTTCCTCGCGATCTACGGCCGCCTCGTCTGCTCCTTCATGACCGGCATGGCGATAGGCGTTTCAAGCCCCATTTTCCCCACCTCCGGGAAATATCATGATGTCATCATTTCCTGGTCAGGGGCCAGGCGGAGAGAGCGAGCAGGACTGCCGGAACGTTAGGCCATGCGGGCGTTCGCGTCCGAGGTCGGTCCGAAGCTGTCCCCGACCTCTCCTACCGCGCCGTTGGGCCCCTCGGCGCCTGTGCGTCACACCACGCCGCCAGCTGCTCGAGGACGCGGGCGACCGCGCGGTTTGCCGCCACGACACCGCCGTAGGGATCGTCCGACTCCGCCGGCTCCAGCACCTCGAGCTCCGTCTTCGCGATCACGCGGCCGGCCACCGGATCGAGGAGCTGCGCGCGCAGGCCGAATCGCAGCCGGCTCGGGCGCGTGTCGAATTCCTGCTGGAGCACGACGATCTCCGTCTCGAGCCGCAGCGCCGACACGACGCCGCGGCCGCTCAGCACCGGACGGAATCGGCCCGCGCGCTCGAGCGCGAGCACGATGAGCGGTTCCAGAAGCCGCGCCGGCGGCTCCACCCACTGGTGTCGGGCGAAGTAGTGGATCTCGAAGGGCCGATTCACGTAAGCCATGCGCGGACCTTCGAAGCCGGCCCGTGCCCCGGGCGGCGCGATCGCGATCGCCGGCGCGGCGTCAGACGGAGCGCCCGCAGCCTCGCTCGAGAAGATCGGATGCAGCGTAAAGAGGCTCGGTGCCGGCGACGGGTTGGAGGGGAGGATGCTGCAGCCGGCGACGAGGACGCCAAGCAGCACGCACGGCACGAGTTTCGAGATCGATTCCATGGCAGACATCCTCTCACTCCCCCGGTCCGGGTGGCGGCGGCTCACGGCCAATCACGAGCACGTTCGGCCTCTGCTCGAGCTCTTGTGTCAGGCGACCGATCGAGCCCGTCACGGCGCGAGCCTCGGTCAACAGCCTGTGGAGCTCCGGCAGCGTCTCACTGCGAAGCTGCTGCACACTGCGCGTGGCGTCGGTCGCGGTCGCGTGCACCGCTGCGCTGGTGCTCTCCGTCTGATCGGCCGCCCGCTGCACCGCCTCCGCGCTCCGGGCGATCTCGCGCAGAGCCGTCGTCAGCGCGGCGCTCGCACGCGCGCTGTTTTCGAGGGTGCGGGCGGCGTCGGCGGACATCGCATCCGAGCGTCCGGCAAGCGAGTGGACCAGCGTGTCGAGATCGCGGACCGTGCGCTGCAGGGCCACGCGCGTCTCCTCATCGAGCAACGTGTTCACCCGCTGCGCGGTCTGCGAGAGATTCGATACGAGCGCGCTCGTCTGGGTGTCGAGGCGGCGAAAGAGGGAGGGTCGGGTTGCAATCACAGGATCACTTCCGTCCTCCGCGCGCACGAGCAGCGGCGAATCCACGGACCCTCCTTCCAGATCGAGGAAGGCGATGCCCGTCAGGCCCTGGGCGCTGAGGGTCGCCACGGTGCCCTGCCGGATCGGGATACCGCGCTCGATCGAGAGCACGAGCCGGACGCGATCCGGATCCTCGGTGTCGAGCCCGATCTCTTTCACGAAGCCTACGGTCACACCGCGATACTTGACGGGCGCCTGCAGGTTCAGACCCGAAACGGATTCGGTGAAGTAGGCGCGGTAGGTTTCGTACGCCTTGCCCGTCGTACCGCCCGAGGCGATCCAGAGCACAACGGCCACGATTGCGATCGAGAAGATCAGCACGAACGCGCCGACGAGCGCGTAGTTCACCTTGGTTTCCATGCCTGCTCCCGGGCGCCGCGTCCACGCGGCCCATCGAAATACTCTCGGACCATGGGCTCCTGCGAGGTCGAGAGCTCCTGCATCGTACCGATCCCGGCGATCCGTCCCGCCACCATGAATGCCACGCGATCCGCCACGCGCCAGAGCAGATCGAGGTCGTGGGTGACCATGAAGATCGTGAGGCCGAGCAGCTCCTGGAGGCGACGCACCAGCACGTCGAAGCCGGCGGCGCTCAACGGATCGAGTCCGGCGGTGGGCTCGTCGAGAAAGAGCAGATCCGGATCGAGAGCGATCGCCCGCGCGAGCGCGGCGCGCTTGCGCATGCCGCCCGACAGCTCGGACGGATACTTCGCCCCGGCGCTCGGGGGGAGGCCCGTCAACGCAATCTTCACGGCGGCGATTTCGTCGATCAGGCGATCGCCGAGCAAGGTGTGTTCGCGCAACGGGAGGCCGACGTTCTCGCTCACGGTGAGCGAGCCGAACAGGGCGCCTCGTTCGAACATGACACCCCATTTGCGCCGCAGCGGCAGCGCCTGCTCGTCGCCGAGGCCCACCACCTCGCGCCCGAACATCCGGATCGAGCCCGACTGTGGCTTCTGCAGCAGAATGAGCTCGCGCAGCAGCGTGGACTTCCCGCATCCGCTCCCGCCGGCGAGGGCGAAGATCTCGCCTTCCCGCACCTCGAGGCTGACGCCAGCGTGTACGATGGCATCGCCGAAGCGCGTGTGCACGTCCCTGACCTCGATGATCGACTTTTTTACGCCGGCCGTTTCCATCCTCGCGGTTTCCACTCCTTCAGATCCCCAGCCAGTTGAAGACAACCGAGAAGAGCGCGTCGGCGACGATCACGAGGAAGATCGACTGCACCACGCTCACCGTCGTCCTGCGGCCCACGCTCTCGGCATCACCCGCCACCTGGAAGCCCTGGAAGCAGCCGATCACCGAGATGATCCCTGCGAAGACCGGGGCCTTGCCGATCCCGACGAGGAAATCCGACATGAGGAGCGCGTACTGGAGTCGATCGATGAAGTCGGCGAAGCCGACGTCGAGCTCGCTGCGTGCCATCACCATGCCGCCGACCACGCCGAGGACATCCGCATAGACGGTCAGGAGCGGTAACGCGATCGTGAGGGCGACGAGCTTCGGGAGCACCAGCTGCTCGATCGGGGGGATGCCCACCGTGCGAAGCGCTTCGACTTCCTCCGTCACTTTCATCGTACCGATCTGCGCGGCGTAGGCCGAGCCCGAACGGCCCGCCACGATGATCGCGGTCAGGAGCGGCGATAGCTCGCGCAACATGGCGAGGCCGACGAGATCGGCCACGAAGATGTTGGCGCCGTAGCGTCGGAGCTGCGATGCGCCCTGGTAGGCGATCACGATGCCCATCAGGAAGACGAGCAGACCGGTGATGGGCAGCGCGTCGAAGCCGGCCGTGCGGATGTTGTAGAGGATCGGCCGCCATCGGATGCGTGAAGGCTGGGCGAGCGAGCGCAGCGCGGCGATCGCCACCTCGCCGATGAAGGCGAGCAGCTCGGCGCCCTGACGGCCACTCGCCCAGACGTGCTGGCCAAGGCGCGCGACGGCGTTCGGCGTGGGAAGTGGCACGCCGAGCTCTGTCTGGATCGCCAATTCCTCGACCATCTCGAGCAGCGCCGAATGCTCAGGACGAAGCCCGGCGACCGCACCACGAAGCCCGCTGCGCTCGAGCGCCGCGACCATCCGCCGGAGCAGCCATGCACCGGCGGTGTCGAGGGCGAGGATCGCCGAGCCGTCGATCGTCACCTCCGCGGGGCCCTGCTCGTCGGGCGCGCGCTCGAGCGCGGTCGTCGGCGGGCCTTCCACCCAGCGTTCGATCGCGACGAGGTGCGCAACCGTCCAGGTGCCGACGCAGCGCAGCTCGGTGCCGTGGAGCTCGATGGCGGCATCCGTCACGATCGCTGCATCCTGCGTCGACGGCGGAGTCGCCCGCCGCGCCGTCTCGCTATTCGCTCCGTCCATGGGCGCAGCCTAGCAATATGCAGCGGACGTAGCCTCCCAGAGGCTTGCACTCGGGCTCCCTGCGCCGCGGCTACAGAGTCTTCCTGATCCGACTGAAGGTCGCCTTGATCTCCGTGGCCAGCAGCTCTACTGCCGCCTTGACACCCCCCGATGATGCCTCGGCTGCCTCGGATGCTTTCTTCATCCTGCCGCGCAGCTGCTCGTATTTCTTCTCCACGGCTTGCCACTCTTCCGCCGCTTCCATCCCCAACAGATGTGCCCGGACCCTGATTTCATCCCGCTGGGTGAGCAGATCGCCAGCCAGCTCCCGGTATTCCTCTTTGATCTCATCCAGTAACGCCATCGGGTTCTTCTCCTATTCGATATCGGGGTGGACTCGCACGCTGAAGGGGAATGCGTATCCGGGTGCCCCCTCCCCCGCTGATGTCGAACGACTGCGTCGGCCCTGGCGAGATCCTGCGTCACGCGTCGAGCGCCTCCCGCGACTGCCACTGCTCGAACGTGGGGATAGGCGTTTCTCCGCCTATCCGGTTCGCTCCGCCGTGAAACGTCGCTCAGGGAATGGCGCTGCGTCGATGGCGGCGTGCAAGACAGCAGCGAAGAGGTCAAACTTCCACCCGCTCGGACCGGGGAGCCTCGCAACGCGAAGCCCCCCGGCATCTTTGCCGGCAGTCCCGGCGCCGCGGCTTGCGCGATTC
Organism: Deltaproteobacteria bacterium; assembly: GCA_031400655.1. GTDB lineage: Bacteria > Myxococcota_A > UBA9160 > UBA9160 > UBA4427 > UBA4427. The sequence continues at coordinate 8,178 of JANNQH010000753.1, forward strand.
TCAGCCTTTCGCGCCAT
>JANNQH010000754.1:0-2190 GCA_031400655.1 Deltaproteobacteria bacterium
CGAGCTCGCCGCAGGTCACGGGACGGGCTCCGCGAAGATCGCGACTGCGGATCCGGGTGCGACGAGGCGCGCCGCGATCGCCGCCGCATCGGCAGAAGTCGGCTCCCGCCCTTCGGCCGCCGCGGCCGTCAGCCGCAGGCGGTAGACGCCGAGATTCGTCGGGCCCGCGACGACCTCGACGCCGAGCTCGCGGAGGCTGCTCCAGATGTCCCGCGCGGTTGCGGAGTCGTTGAAGACGACGTCGAGCATCGGGCCCGGGGCCAGCGCGTCCGCGATCGGGGGCACACTCGCGAGCTGATAGGCGGTGCTCACGGAGTCGCCCGCTCCCTCCGCATCCACACCGCTCCGGAGCCTTTCGAAGACGCCGCCGCCCAACGCCCCGATCGCCAGCAGGACAAGGGCCGCCGCGGCCGCCCAGAGGGTCGAGCTCTCGCGCCAGCGGCGGCGCTCTACACGCCGCGTCTCGCGGGGCCGGATCTCGCCGTCGCCCAGAGCCTCGGCCTCGAGCTCGGAACCGGGATCGAGCACCCACTGCTCGATCCGGACCATGTCCTCACCGGAGAGCGCGCGACCCCGCGAGATCGGGATCACCGTCGCCCGATCGCCGCGGGCCCCGGACTCGATCCGCGCCCTGATCTCGCCAAACAAACGATCCGCGTCGGGCAGCTCGATCCCGTCGAACGACCAGGGCATGCCCGCCACAATGTCGAGCTCCGCCCGACAGTCTCCACACTCGGCCGCGTGGGCCTCCACGGCACCCTTCTCCCGCGCCGTGAGCCCGCCATCCGCATACCACGGAATCCAGCCGAGCACGTTCTCGGGACAGCGCGCGCGCCGCGCCTCTCTGTACGTGCTGTTCGTGCTGTTCGTGTCGTGCGTCATTCGCTGGCTCCTTCATCGCCGGCCGTCGCTGCCGCCGAGCATCCGGCGAAGGGATTTCCGAGCGCGGGAAACGCGGGTCTTGACCGTATCGCGCGAGATCCGTTGGCGGCTCGCGATCTCGTCGGGCTCGAGTCCTTCGATCACCGCCAGCTCGAGCGCCTCCCGTTGGTCACGCGGCAATCGCTCCATCGCCTCGGCCAGGCGCCGAAGATCGTGACGGGCTGCCAACTCAGTCGCCGTGGAGCGCGTTTCCGGGACTCGGGACATCACCTCTTCCCCCACCGACACCACTCTCGACCGCTTGAACCGCTGCTGCCCGCGGACCGCCTCCAGACTCTTGAAGCGCGCGATCCCAAAGATCCAGGTCGAAACCCTTGCGTCCCCCCGAAAGCGGCCGGCCTGCTCCCAGACCTCGAGGAAGACGTCGCTGGTCAGCTCACGGGCCAGCTCGCGGTCCTCGACCCGCCTCTGGATAAAGACGAAGACGCGCGGAAAGTAACGGTCGAAGAGCGCGCGAAAAGCGGCCGGATCCCGATCGTGGGCCACGGCCCGCAACCAGCCACCGTCCTCGCCGTCCAGCACCGCCGCCGTGTCGCTCATGCGCGGAATGTCCCTGTCCATCCATGATCGGGATGGGGGTGGGGATCGGGCAATCCGAGAGTCCGGCTCGCGGGAATCAAGTTCCCGGGTTGGGACCCCGAGGGGGTCGGACGCCCGGCTCGACCGGCGGCACGACCACGGTCGGCCGCGTTCCAAACGCTGCCCCACAACCCGAGCCCGGCTGGTCACAGGCCCCGGGCCGCGCGAGCGGCCGAACCGGCTGCGGCGCCTGCGCCAGACGCGAGTCGCCCTCGCTCTGGTTCGCGGCCACGTCGAGCGGATCGAAGAGCGACGAGACCGGCCCGACGACCGAGAAATCACTGTCGCCCCGGGCATCCACCGCCGCTCGCGACTCGGCACAGCGACCCGGCGGCGCGACCGCCGGCCGGCTCTCATCGGCCAGCGCCGGCGAAGCGAAACCGATAACCGCCAGAACGAACCCCGTCGCGATCGAACGCATCATGCCCCCATCCTACCAGCTTTCCGACCCGTTTTACGCCCTGCCGACGGGCCTTCCGCGAACGCTGCCAGCGCGCTGCCGCGCGCGCCTAGCCGCCCCACCCGATGCGCACCGACAATCCGAATAGATCGCGGCTGTAGTCGAAAACGTCCGCCGTCGAGCGATTCCGCGTGCGGCTCCAACGGGCTGCGACCAGCACATGCTCGCCAAATGCACGTTGGAGTTGAACCCGAACGTTGGTCTCCTGT
>JANNQH010000755.1:0-1501 GCA_031400655.1 Deltaproteobacteria bacterium
CGCCTGGCGACCCTGGTTGTCGGTCAGCGTCGCGTGGTCCATCACCTGGAGCAGCACGTCGAAGACGTCCTGATGGGCCTTCTCGATCTCGTCGAGCAGGAGCACCGCGTACGGATGCTTGCGGATCTGCTCGATCAGCTGGCCGCCCTGGTCGTAGCCGACATAGCCCGGCGGCGCGCCGATCAGGCGCGAGACCGAGTGCTTCTCCATGTACTCGCTCATGTCGAAGCGCAGGAACGGGACGCCGAGGGTCGCGGCGAGCTGCTTGGCGAGCTCGGTCTTTCCGACGCCCGTCGGCCCCGCGAAGAGGAAGGAGCCGGTCGGCTTCTGATCGCCCGCAAGCCCCGCCCGCGCGCGCTTCACGGCCCGCGCCACGGTCTCGACCGCGCGGTCCTGTCCGAACACGACGGCCTTCAGATCCGACTCGAGCCGCGCGAGCCGGGTCGCGTCCTCGGAGATCGTCGTCTCGACCGGCACCCGCGCCATCCGCGCCACGACGCGCTCGACGTCGCGGACCGCGACGGTCTTTCTCTTCTTCGAAGCCGGTCGCAGCCGTACCGCGGCGCCCGACTCGTCCATCACGTCGATCGCCTTGTCCGGCAGGAACCGATCGTTGACGTGGCGCACCGCGAGGTCGACGCAGGCCTTCAGCGCGGGCGCCGTGTAGTGAACCCCGTGATGCGCCTCGTAGCGCGGCGCCAACCCTTCGAGGATGCGCACGCACTCCTCCGGTGACGGCTCCCCGACGTCGATCTTCTGGAAGCGGCGCGAGAGCGCGCGGTCGCGCTCGAAGTGGCGGTATTCCTGATAGGTCGTCGAGCCCATGCAGCGGAGCGTTCCATCCGACAGGCCCGGCTTCAGGAGATTCGAGGCATCGACGGTCGTGCCCTGAGCGGAGCCCGCGCCGAGAATCGTGTGGATCTCATCGATGAAGAGAATGAAGCGCTCGTGCTTTCGCAGCGCCGCGAGAAGCGCTTTGAAGCGGGCTTCGAAATCGCCGCGGTAGCGGGTACCGGCAAGCAACGCGCCGAGATCGAGGGAGAAGATCTCGGTGCCGACGAGGTCTTCGGGGACGCGGCCTTCGTGGATCCGAAGTGCCAATCCCTCGGCGAGGGCCGTCTTTCCGACGCCGGTCTCGCCTACGAAGATCGGGTTGTTCTTGCGCCGGCGCGCGAGGATGTGGATCGCGCGGTCGAGCTCCTGGCTGCGACCGATCAGGGGATCGAGCTTTCCTTCAGCAGCGCGCGCAGTGAGGTTCGTTGCAAAGGCGGCGAGCGGATCGCTCGGCACGCCCTCCTGGTCTTCGCCGCCGAGAATGGAGGAGCCCCCGCTCCCCGCGTCCGCCTCTTCCCCGCCGCCGAGCTTCGATTCGCCGTGGCTGATGTAGCGGAGCAGGTCGATGCGCGAGACGCCCTGGGCCCGGAGCAGCGTCATCGAGTAGGCGTCGGGCTCCTGGAACAGCGCGGCCAGCAGATCGCCGATCTCGACCTCGTCTTTTTCG
>JANNQH010000756.1:0-3976 GCA_031400655.1 Deltaproteobacteria bacterium
TCGAGCTGCCGCTCTGATGCATGAGCAGCAGGTCGCTGAAGCTGTCGCCCGCCTGCACCTGGTAGGTCGAGGCCACGAAATCCGCTCGGAAGGAAAGTGCGTCGGCGTTGCCGGCGCACAGCACGAGGCCGAGCGTGGCGAGCCAACGAGCGATGCGCGGGGCTTTGCGAGAGGGGTGGCCGACGCCGAGACGGACGGACTGCTGGGCGGTCATTTCATCTGCACTCGCCATCGTTCAAGGCCCCTGCCTCGATGGCGTCGTGGATCACATCGGCACCGGCCGCTGCGATCTTGAAGGCACGAGGCCTTCTGCGTGATGGCGAACCCATCGGGCGATCGTGCGAGTGGCGAATGGAGCATGGGTTGCCGCGAGCTTGCGCCCGCGCTGCAAGCCCGACTCGCACTGCTCCTCGCGCTGCGTCCGCTCGGCGAGCATCTCGACGTGGGCTGGTGCGCGCACTCTCAGTCGAGCGCGTGCGGGTGGTAGCGATTCAGGTCGAAGAGACCGGCCTCGATGGGATCCTCTTCATAGGCCCGCGCCTGGAACCAGTCATAGAGCTCCCAGAACCGCGCATCCGACCGGTTTACGCTGTATTTCTGGAGCTTCGCCAGGTATGCGGGCGAGCCGTCGAAGTGGCCGAGCATGTCGAGGAAATCCGGCACGTCCTTCGCCTCGAGGTCGAGAAAATAATTCGGGTAGGAGCTGATCAGCCCGGGTAGGAAGTCGATCGAGTCCTTGGACGGGTCGAGCTGCTCCTTCTCGAAGAAGAGCGAATTGACGTTGTCGTGCCAGCGATTGATCACGATCGAGACGTGGCGATCGGCTCCCTCGAATCCGCGCACGCGCACCCACAAGACGTTGACTTCGTCTCCGTGGAGTTGCTTGATCAGTCCTGTTCCCGGCGCGCTGAGCGCCCGCAAGCCAGCGATCACGTCCTCTTGCGAGTCGAAGGACGTGGGCATCGGGAAATCCTGTCCCGCGCGCCGGTAGTTCACGGGATCGAATGCGATCCCGACGGAATCGATCAAGCGGTCGTCGACGACGCGCTCGATGAGCTCGCGCTTGGGATCGTCGCTCTCATAGACGACCTTCGTTCCGCGATCCGTGATGATCTCGCGGCTGCGCGTATCGTCGAGCGCCTTGTCGCCGACATACCACGACTGGAAGGTCGAGGCGCGCACGGCCGGCGGCAGGAAGTGGACGAAGTTGAGCTCGCCCTCCATTCGGAGGTAGTCCATGTAGCGGCGGACGTTGACCTGGTGCGACAGATTGCCGAAGACGTCGAAGCCCGCAACGAGGGCGTAGTAGATGCGCTCGAACTGGGAGTAATCGATTACCCAGACGGTCCGGGGCAATCTACCCAGCGCGCCCTTGTGGAGCGAGGCGCTGTCGAAATGGCGGTACACCGTGAGAAGTGGCGCGTCCTCGGCGCGTCGCCCGGGCCAGATCGCCTCGATGCCCTGGCCCTCGGGCGCGAGCTGGTCGTAGAGCCGGGATTTCGCGAGGTAGAAGGCGGCATAGCGCTCGCGATACTTGTCGCTGAAGGTCTGGCTGAGATGCTCGTCGCTGCCCTCCTCGTTCGGGAGCCGGAGGTTGTCGGACTGGGCGAGCAGGAACTCGGGATGTTGCGTGGTGAGATCCGATTCCGGGTCGATGAACATCACCCAGAAATGGTCGTGGATCACGTTGAGGGCGATCTGTCCTTTGCAGACCGGTCCACTCATGAAGGTCCGGATCATGTACTCGGAATGATCGAGCAGGAACGCATAACGAGAGTGCGGCGGGATCTGGGCGTAGATCACGAATGGATTTGCTCCCAGTGCGGTGTCGTAGGGCATCGTGTGGGGCGGCTCGAGCCAGGCGGGCTCGATGAAGAGCTCGTGGTAGCGCGCGAGGGTGTCGTCGCCGAAGCGGACGACCATGTGGGTCTTGTGCACGATCGTCGAGTGGATCTTGCGGAAGCGGTAATGCAGGGAAGCGACGCCCGGATCGTCGTAGGGCCGCACAGTCGCGATCACGTCGATCGGCTGACCCGGCGCCGTCACGGAGCGGACGAGCTCGTAGAAGCTGTCGGAGCCCGCATCGGAGAAGCGGATGTGTGCCAGGAAGAAATGTTCATAGAGGTAGCGGGCGGTCAGGGCGTGCTTCGGGTCCGCGCGATTCAGGAACGCTTCCCATTTCGCGATCTCCCGCGCATCCGCAGGGCCCGGCGTCTCGAGGGCGGCCTGCTCCTTGGCGCTCGGACCGGGCGCGCCGCGCGAGAGCCAGGCCGCCAGTGTCGCGTGTTCCCCGGGCTCGAGGGCGGGAAAGCCGAAGGGCATCCCGCGCTCGGGATGCCGCCCGAGGAAGGACCCCATCTCCGCCGAGTTCGCCGGGCACGACAGGTCCGCGGCCTCCGCGTGATATTCGCCGCGGGGCTTCGGGACGAGCCGCTTGGCTTCGAGCAGGTAGAGCATCAGCGCGTCGTTGGCCGGCGACGCCGCGTGGCTCTCGAGCACGCTGTGGAAATCGAGCGCGCGCCACTCCGCTTCCGATTGCGCGTCGATGAAGAGCCGCGTCGGCTGCTGGGGCCGCAGGCGCGAGGACGAGTAGACGGCCTGCTTGCTGCCGCCGCGCTCCGCGCCTTCGAAGGAGTCGAGCTTCAGCTGACAGGCGGCGTTGTAACAGGAATGGCAGACCGTGCAGCGGCGATCGAGGACCGGCTTGACGTCTTTGAGGAAGGAGACGGGGCGGGCGACGGGCTCGACCGTGACAGGCGGCAGCGGCGAGGGAACACAGGCGACGCCCACCAGGAAGAGCGTCGAGATGATCGCGAGGATGCGGGGCATTGGTTCCTTCCCGGGCCACTGCAGGCAGCCGTCGAGCGCGTTTCTGGTGAGTCGCGAGCCTAGCGTTCCCCGAGCGAAGCGATAGCGAAGGGAATGGACCGGTGGGTCGCGAATCCTGATAACGTTCGGAGCGTGCGCTACTTGGGCGCCGGCCGACCCCTCCTATCGAAGGCTTCCGATGCGATCGCGCCGCCCTCGCCTGATCCCTGGCTTCGCTGCGTTTGCCTACGCTGTGTCGGCCGCATTTCAGGTCCTCCTCTACACCGCCACGTCGTTCGCGGCGGACGATTGGGCCCCGGCCGAGCCGGACCCCGCCGGCTGGGACTGGGCGCGGATCGATACGGGCGAGTGGCTCAAGGGCGAGCTGATCGCCCTGCAGTCGGACTCGATCCACTTCGACAGCGACAAGTTCGACGAATTGGAGATCGACTGGGAGGACGTCCGCGATCTTCGACTCGCGCGACCCAGGGTCTTTCGTGTCACGGGCAACCGGACCTACTCGGGAATGGGCGAGCTGCGCAATGGCGTTCTCCGGATCCATCAGCCCGAGGGCAAGATCATCGAGATCCCCCACGCCGAGGTCGTGAGCATCACCTACACGGAGGATTTCGAGCTGGGTCGCTGGTCCGTCAAGATCGGCGCGAACCTGGCGGCCCGATCGGGCAACACCGACCAGCAGGATCTGGGCGCCAACGCACTGATCCGTCGCGACGCGACGTTCACGCGCTGGGAGAACCGCTACAACGGCGCCATCGGCAGGCTCGACGGAGAGAACACGACCAACAACCATCGCGCCTCGACACTGCTCGACCTCCTGATCACGAATAAATTCTTCGTGCGGATCCAGAGCTTCGAGTTCTATTCGGACGAGTTCCAGAACATCGATGAGCGCTACACCGCAGGCGCAGGCGTCGGCTACGAGCCGATCGACAATCGGTTCGCCGAGCTCCGGGTCACGATCGGCGCCGCGGGCCAGCGGACCGAGAATAAAGGGGGCAGCGGGTCCACCGACGCCGCCGTCCTGTTCAGCACGGATCTCTCACTGGACCTCCCTCGTGACATCGACTTCGATCTGAAATACGCCCTGCAGCTGCTCGTCACGGACATCGGTCGTACGAGCCACTCGACGAGCGGCGTACTCTCCTTC
>JANNQH010000757.1:0-5533 GCA_031400655.1 Deltaproteobacteria bacterium
TAGACGTTGGGCATGAAGCGCAGCCGCGTCGTCACCATCGAGAGTGCGCAGATCGTCGCGAAGACCTCGGGAAACGGAGTTCGCTCGTTGAAGGGCGGCTCACCCGAGGCGTCGTAGGGGTAGCGCGAGTCGTACGACTCCGGCGCGAAGACGTGGTCCGCGAGCAGGATGCCCTCGAAGCCTGCCTCCTCGATCACCGGGACCAGCTCGAGCATCTCGTCGGGGTGGGTGAAGGGGACAGCCTGCCAGAACTGCATCTCGGGCTCCTCGCGGGTTGTGGCGATGGCCGAGTCTCGCAGACGCGAGGGGGGCCGGCCAGATCGCGAAAGCGCCAGATTCTCTATGCTCGCCGTCCCGCGCGGGTCGCGCGAAGGACAGCCGGAGGATGGGTCGGGATGGTTCAGCACATCGCCGTCGTGGGCGCGTCGCTCGCCGGGCTGCGTCTGCTCGAGGCGCTGCGGCGCGAGGGTTATGCGGGCCGGGTCACCATGATCGGTGCCGAGACCGAGCTCCCCTACGATCGCCCGCCGCTCTCGAAGCAGTTCCTGGTCGAAGGCTGGCCCGAGGAGAAGCTCGCTCTCTCGAAAACCGGCGTAGCGGCGCTGGCGGCCGAGTGGCGCCTCGGGCAGAAGGCGACGGCCCTCGATCCGAAGGTCCTCGCCGTGACGCTCGCCGACGGCAGCCGGGTCGAGGCCGACACGATCGTGCTCGCGACGGGCGCCGAGCCGCGCCGGCTTCCCTTCGAGCGGGGACTTCGCGGTCTGCTGGCGCTGCGGACTCTCGACGACGGGCGCCGACTCCGTGATGCCCTCGCGACAACGCCCAGGGTCGTCGTGATCGGCGCGGGCTTCATCGGGATGGAGGTGGCAGCGAGCTGTCGTACGAAAGGCTGCCCGGTCACGGTCGTCGAGCCGCTTCCGGCCCCGCTCATCCGCGGTCTCGGGCCCTTGCTCGGCGAGCGCGTCGCCAGGCGACATCGCGAGGCGGGTATCGAGTTCCATCTCGGGGTCGGCGTCTCGGCGTTCGAGGGCGAGGGGCAGGTCACGGGGGTCCGACTCGCGGACGGCCGCGTGATCCCCGCGGATCTCGTTCTCGTCGGCGTCGGCGCGGCACCCGCTGTTGCCTGGCTGGCAGATTCCGGGCTCGCGATCGAGAACGGCGTGCTCTGCGATGCGACGGGGGCGACCTCGCGCACCGGTGTCTTCGCGCTCGGCGACTGCGCGCGCTGGGAGAACGCGCGCTACCCGGAGCGGCCGCGCTTCGAGCACTGGACGAGCGCCGTCGAGCAGGCCGATGTGGTCGCGCGCCGGATCGTGCAGGGCAAGAGCGATCCCCATGCGGCCGTGCCCTATGTCTGGACGGATCAATTCGATCTCCGACTCGCGATCACCGGGGAGTTCAAGGAAGGCGACGCGATGCACGTCTGTCTCGGGACTCTCGACGAGGACAAGTTCCTCGTCCTGTTCGGCCGCGGAGGCAAGCTCGTCGGCGCCGTCGGCTGCAAGCGGCCGCGCCAGCTCAATGCCGCACGTCGCTGGATCGCCGACGGGATGGCCTTCGCGGAAGCGATCGTCCAGGCGGGTTAGGCAATCGAGGGAGGGCGTCCCCGGTCGGTCGCCGGCGCGCGCTCATCGCGCACGAGCAAGAGCGCTGCGACCGAGAACAGATTGAGCCCCGCGAAGATCGCGAAGGCCAACTGGTAGTCGCCGTGCGTGTCCCGCAGCCGCGCGGCCATCAGCGGCCCGAGCGCCGCTCCCGGCAGCAGTGTCAGCGTCATCGTTCCGTAGATCGACGCGAGATGGCGCGCGCCGAAGCAGCGCTCGATCACGAGCGGATAGACGACGTCCCGCGCCGCCTGGCTGAAGCCGTAGCTGAGGACGAAGACTGGCAGCAAGATGGGATGGGGCAAAAATAGGAGGACCAGCGAGCTCACGGCGAGCAGGCCGTAGTCGTAGAGGATCGCCTTCTCCTGGGGAATCCGGTCGGCGACGAATCCGCCGGCGATCTTCGACACGATTCCGAGTCCGATCGCCTGGCTGAGATACGAGCGCGCGTCCTGGTTCGACAAGCCGGTATCGGTCAGGAACAGCACGAAATGGTCGAGGATGCCGGTGAAGTAGAAGAAGAAGGTGAAGAGGGTCGTCGTCAGGATCCAGAAGGTCCGCGTGCGCAGCGCGGCGCGCAGGTCGAGACTCGCGTCGTCGTCCAGCGCGGCCTGTGCGCGCGCCGCAGCGTCGTCGCGCTCGCCCGTCGGGCGCGGCTCGCGGTCCCGGTCGCGAACCATGAAGAGCGAGGCGGGCAGGAGAACGACGAGCGCGAAGAGGACGACGGAAAGGAGCGCGCTCCGAAGGCCGAAGCGTTCGGCGACGGCGCCCGTCAACAGCATCATCGCCGAGCCGCCGAGATTCGAGCCCGCATAGGCAATGCCCAGGGCGAGGCCGCGATTTTTCCGGATCCACTGCGTGACGACGTGGCCGATCGTGACGTCGCCCATCCCGGCCGCGCCGAGTCCGACCCCGGCCACCGCGAAATAGAACCCGGCGACGGTCTCAGCCCGGGCGAAGACCAGGAAGACGAGGGCGAAGAAAATCGACGATCCGGCCAGCACACGCGAGGCGCCGTAGCGAACCGTGAGATAGCCCGCGAGCGGACTCGCGAGGGCCTGGAAGGCGAGCTGGGGCGTGTTGGCGCCGGAGAACTGGGTGCGCGAGAGATGCAGCGCCTCGATCAGCTCCGTCGAGAGACCGCTCTTGACGTAGGTGAGCCCGAGGCCCATCTGGCAGATCAGACATCCGATCACGACCCAGAGCGCGCGGCCGCGGAGCTCCGTCGCCGCGAGCCGGCTGCGCAGGCGGGTGATCAAGTCGTTCACGCTAGTCGCCTAAGCGCTCGGCGGCCCGCGAGCGGGCGACGAGATCTTCGTCGGACGACTCGCCGAAGCGCTGCCTGGCGTCCTCTCGCAGCGCGCCCTTCGCGACCTTGCCGCCGACGCCGCGCGGGAGCTCCGGCAGTATGACTAGAGCCTCGGGCCAGAGCTCCCGGGCAATGCCTTCGCCCTGAAGATGGGCGCGGAGTCCCTCGAGCTCGAGAGACGTTCCAGGCCGGAGCTCGACGTAGGCGGCGGCCCGCTCGCCGAAGATCCGATCCGGCATCCCGATGGCGGCGGCGAGGGCGACGCTCGGATGCAGCGCCACGCCTTCTTCGATGGCCGCAGCGGAGAGATTCTTGCCGCCGCGAATGATGATGTCGTCGGTGCGGCCGATGACGCGGAGGTAACCGTCCACGTCGAGCTCGACGAGGTCTCCGAGCTTGACCCAACCGTCCGCCGTGATGAGCTGCGCATTCGCTTCGGGCGCCCCGAGATAGCCCTGCGAGACGACCGGACCCTTCACCGCCGGCTGGCCGCGCCCGCTCGAGCTGACGTCGCGACCGTCGGCATCGAAGAGCCGCAGCTGCATCGCGGGAAGCGGCTTCCCCGCCGTCGTGAGGCGCTTGTGCGGCGGGTCTTCGGGCCGCGTGGCGCTCACGGCTCCCGTCTCGTTCGAGCCATAGAACTGCAGCACGGAGGCGCCCGTGCGGATCTCGAAGTTGCGCGCCTGGCGCTCGGGGACCGCCTCGCCGCCGGTGAAGAGCGCCCGCAGCGCGAGCTTCCGCCCGCCGTCGAAGCCGCCCGACTCGAGCAGCATGATGAACTGCGTCGAGACGGCTGCGAGCACCGTCACCTGATGGCGTTCGAGGGCATCGATCGTCGCCCGGGCGTCGAATTTGCGCGTGAGTACGGTCGGCGCGCCGAGCAGCGTCGGTGTGAAATGCGCGGTCCAGAGGCCGAAGCCGACGGGCGCGGGCAGCGAGCTCATGAATACATCGCGCTCGTCGAGGTGGCCTACGTCGACGGCGAGGTCGTGGTAATGGAACCAGCGCAGCTGGTCGTGGATCACGATCTTGGGGAGGCCGGTCGTACCGGAGGTCGTGTTGAGGAGCGAGACGTCGCTCGCCTTCAGGGCGCGAGATTCGAGCTGGCGGGCGAGCTCGCCCGCGCTTCGCGGGGCGGCGCTCGTGCCGGCAGCGACGCCCGTGGTGTCATCGCCGGCGCCGGGTGCTGCGCGGCCATCGAGCTCGATCGCGTCCTCGACGAAGCCGTCGCCGGCGAGGGTCAGATGGTGCTCGATCCGGATGCCGCGCTCGCGCAGGCGCGCGACACGCGTGGCGGCGGGGCCGTCGGACATCTCAGGGGCCGACACCAGGACTCGGGCAGATGCGAGGGTCAGCAGATGCGCGAGCTCGCGTTCGCCGCAGCGGGGCGGGAGTCCGAGACAGACGAGGCCGCAGCGCTCGGCCGCTTGATAGGCGATGTGGAAGGGCGTTCCGTCGGGCACCCAGACGGCGACGCGTTCGCCCGGCTCGAGGCCGAGCGCGAGGAAGACCCGCGCCAGTCGATCGGCGGCGGCGTCGTAGCCCGCCCAGTCGAGCACGCGACCGTCGACGATGAAAGCGGGATCCCGAGGGCGCTCCCGGGCGAGCTGGCGGACCTTCTCCGCGAGGGAGACCGGGAAGTTCATGCTAGGCCCTGAACGTGATGGGGAGCTTCCAGTAGCCCTGGACGAACTCGGTCAAGAGGCGTTCGGCACCGGCCTCGTCGACCGCGTAGTCCGGGACGCGTGCGAGCAGCTCCTCGAGACAGACGCGGCCCTCGAGCCGCGCGACGTTGACGCCGAGACACGAATGCGGCCCGTAGCCGAACGAGAGGATCCGGGGCGGACAGCGACGGATGTCGAAGCGGTCGGGCTCCGGAAACTCACGCTCGTCGTGGTTTCCCGAGTGATAGAGGAACATCAGCCCCTGACCTTCCTTCATGCTCGCGCCCGCGAACTCGACGGGCCGCTTCACCTGGCGCATCAGGAACTGGGTCGGCATGTCGTAGCGGAGCCCCTCGTTGTAGGCGTCGGGAATCAGCGCAGGATCGGCGATGCACATCTGGCGCTGGTCCGGATGCTGCGCGAGCCGGCGCACGATCGTGGCGAGCGTCTTCGGAAAGGTCTCGGAGCCCCCGATGATCAGCATCGAGAGATGGGAGGCGAGGGCATCGTCGTCGAGGAGCTTTCCGTCTTGCTGGAACGCGAGGAGCTTCTGCAGGACGTCGTCCTTCGGGCCCTGGCGTCGTCGCAGTGCGATCTGCTCGTGGAAGTAGGCGAACATCTCGGTCAGGGCAGCCAGGCCGGCTTCAGTCTGGCCGCGCACGCCCTCTTCGCGTTGGAAGAAGCGCCAGACCAGCGCGTTGAGATAGGGGCCGTCTTCGGGCGGGAGCCCGCTGATCGTGCAGGCGACCGTGACGGCAACATAGGCCGAAAAGTCGTGGATCACGTCCATCCGGCCGGCGTCGAGACACGCAGCGAGGCGCTGCTTCGCGATCTTCCGGATCATCGGCTCGAGCTGCGCGACTTCCGGCGCGGCGAAGGCCTTGCGGAATTCGGCGCGCAGCCGTGTGTGATCGGGGGCGTCCATGTTGTTGATCATGGGCGTCACGGGCTGGACC
>JANNQH010000758.1:0-11264 GCA_031400655.1 Deltaproteobacteria bacterium
ACCCGAGCCGTCAACGCAGGTAAGATCGAACCATCGTCATGGGAACGCCGCGCGAACAACTCGTCGAGAAGATCAGCCGGCTGCCGCCCGAGCGCGTAGCCGAGGTGGATGACTTCGTCGATTTCCTCGCCCAGCGGGATACCGACCGCCAGGTTACAGCTGCCGCTACCCGGGTTTCCGAACCGGCGTTCGCGAAGGTCTGGGACAACCCCGACGACGCCGACTATGACCAGCTCTAAGAGGACCAGCTCTTAGACGACCCGCTCGGAGAATCCGCGCTGACATGGCCCGATCGATAATCGACGTCGGCTTCGGGGACATCCTGCTCGTCCCGTTTCCGTTTAGCGATCAGACGGCCGTCAAGCAGCGGCCTGCCATCGTCGTCAGCAATGCGGCCTACCACAGGGAGCGGCCCGACCTCATCGTGCTCGCCGTCACTAGTCAGATCCGGGCCGGCGACAAGATCGGGGAAGCGGCCGTGGCCCAATGGGAAGCAGCAGGACTCCTCAATCCTTCCGTCCTCAAGCCGCTCCTCGCGACCCTCGAACGACGGCTTGTTCGGCGCAAGCTGGGACGTCTCGCCCTCGAAGATCGCAACACGCTGCGACGCGTGCTCGACGAGATCCTCGGCCCGTAGAGCCTCCCTCTCATCATGCACTCGGGCTCTTCTCGAAGTTCGAGCATCTCCGTGTTTTCGCGATACACAGCCGGCATGTTCACGAGTTCTCTATCTTGGTTAGTAGCGCTCTGTCGGATCGACGAGATATTCGAGCGGCTGGCCGCGATTCATCCGGCGCAGGTTCTCGAGGAAGCGCTCGAGGATCGCCGCGTTCGAGTCGGAACCGCTCCACGAGATGTGCGCCGACAGGCGCACGCGCGGATCAGCGTAGAGCCAGTGGCCCGCAGGCAATGGCTCGGGCTCGACACAATCGAGAGTCGCGCGGCCGATCTGCCCGCGTTCGAGGGCTCGCTTCAGCGCGTCCTGATCCACGAGTCCACCGCGCGCGATGTTGACGAGATGCGCGCCGGGCTTCACGCAGGCGAAGGCCGCATCGCCGAAGAGGTGACGCGTGGCGGGCGTCTCGGGGGCGGCGATCACGACGTGGTCGGCGTCGGCGAGCAGCTCGGCCAGCTCCGCCACGATTTCGACGCCGGCGATGGGGCTCGGCGCGCCGCTCCGCCGGAGCGCCTTGACGCGCATGTCGAAGGGCAGCGCTCGGCGGGCGATCGCCTGCGCGATGCCGCCGAAGCCGACGAGCGCGAGCGTGCGGCCCGCGAGGGTGCCGAGCTCCGCGCGATGCCAGGCGGGCGGCGGCGCCGAGAGCCAGTGCTCGACCAGACGCTTCTCCGCCTCGAGCAGGACGGCGATCACCCATTCCGAAATCGCCTTCGCCGAGGCGCCGCGCGAGCAGGTGAATGGAATGCCGCGCAGCAGCTCGAACGGAAATCCATTGACGCCTGTGCCGTAGGCGTGGACCCAGCGCACACCGCGCGCGAGCACATCGGCGATGTTGGGCGTTCCGGTCGGCAGCGTCAGCAGGGCGTCGAACGCCTGATAGGCCGGACCAGCGGGGATCGGGCCGTGCATCGGGATCTCGACGATCTCGAGCTCGGGATGGGCGGCGCGGACGGGGCCGAGAAGCCGGATCGGGAGATGGGTTGCGAGCCGCTGGATCGTCGTCATCGTCGCGCGTCCCCTCGGCGGAGGACTCGAGCTCGTCGGTCGACCCCTCCCCTGCCTCGAGCTGCGCGTGCTTCACGCATCCTTCGCGAGCCCGCCCGACACGATCTGCTCGACGAGCAGCGTCCGCTGGATCTGACTCGTCGCCGCCGTCCGCGGCAGCGCCGCGAGACGCGCGATCCGGCGCGGCTTTTTGAAGCCTGCGAGCTTCCCCTCGCAGAAGGCCTGGAGTGAAGCGAGCGTGACCTCCGCCCCGGGCTTCACCACGATGGCCGCGCATAACAGGTCGCCCCAGTGCGGATCGGGGAGCCCCACCAACGCGACCTCCTCGACGCCCGGCGCATCGCGGAGCACGCCCTCGACCTCCGCGGGCGAGACGCTCTCACCGCCGGTGCGCAGGATTTCCTTCTTGCGGCCGGTGATCGAGAGATGGCCCTCGTCGTCGAGGGCCCCGAGATCACCCGTGTGGAACCAGCCGTCGACGATCGCGCCGGCCGTCGCCTCTGGATCATCGAAATAGCCGTCGCACAGAAACGGGCTGCGAACGCAGATCTCGCCGTCATCGGCCAGCCGCACGTCGACGGACACCGCCGCCGGCCCCACGCTCCCCGGCTTGCGCAGCACATCGGCGTCGCATAACGCGTTCGCCGTGCCGACCTCGGTCGAGCCGTAGTAGATGCGGACGCGCGCGCGCGGAAAGCGCGCCTTCATCTCGCGCAGTAGCTCGATCGGCGTCGCCGAGGTCCCGGTGTCGAGCTGCTCGAGGCTCGAGAGATCGTAGGCGGCGAGGTCGGCCTCGAGGATGCGCTTCCAGACGACCGGGAGGCCGTAGAGTCGATTCGAGCGGCGGCTCTCGACCATCCGCAGCAGCGCGTCTGCCGAGGCCGTCGTGTAGGCGATCTCGCCGCGGGTCTGCCAGGCGGAGAGCGCGAGCGTGAAGCCCGCCATGTGGAAGAGCGGGAACATACAGACCGTGCGCTCGGGCTCGTCGCGGAAGACGCCCTGGAAGCCGCGCAGCCAGCTGGCACGGTGGGAGAGGATGACGCCTTTCGGGCGGCCGGTGCTGCCGCTCGTGAAGAAGATGACGTGGGGATCGGTCTCGACGAGGTGCGGCTCGACGATCGGCGACGGGGGATCGGGCAGGTGCTTCGCGTCGAGGACGAAAAAGCGGTCGCTGGCCGGCGTGCTTGCGGGTGTCGTCGCGCCGGCCAGCCGCGAACCTGCGCCCTCGTCGCCAAGAGTTCGTACGACCGACAGCAGGGCGATGCGGTCGATCCCCGCGCGTTTCGCCAAGCGCTCCGCATCGGCGGCACGCGTCGGGTCGACGACGAGCAGCGTGCCCCGCGCGAGCTCGGCCACATCACCCGCCTCGTCCGCCGAGAGCCGCGCATTGAGGGGCGCGAACACGGCGCCGAGCCGCGCGAGCGCGACGAAGAGAGGCATGACTTCGATCGCCGTGTCGATCCAGCCGAGCACGCGATCGCCATGGCCGATGCCGATCTCGCGGCGCAGTGCGAAGGCCAGGCGTTCCGCCTCCCGGTCGAGCTCGGCGAAGGAGCGTTCGTCGGGGCCCACGGCGACGGCGGGTCGGTTCGGAGCGCTCGCAGCGGCGCGCCGGATGATGTCCGCGACGAGTAACCCCCGACCCTCCGGCTGCATACTCACGCTCCATTCCCTCCTCGGACGGCCCCGAAGCGCCGCTCCGAATCGCCTACTCCCTGCCCCATCGATCCCCTTGCGGTCTGGCCGGCGCGAGAATACCGTTCTCGAAATGGAGAACAACGTTCCCAGCACTCATCGCCGCGACTCGGCCGTCACCGGCTCCCTCGCCCCGGCCCGGGGGCCTGTCGTCGACCAGACCGTCGCCCGCAGCCTCGCGCTTCGGAGCGAAACGGCCCGCATCGAAGTCGAACGCCTGGTCCGGGCGGCCTTCGCGATGATCGAGCGGAGCGGTGGGCTCGACCCGAAGGTCTCGGACATCCTCGCCGAGGCAGGCCTCTCGAACCAGGCCTTCTACCGCCATTTCCGGAGCAAGCACGAGCTGCTGGTCGCCGTCCTCGACGAGGGCATCCGCGGCCTCGCCGAGTACCTCGCCACGCGCATGGAAGCCTCGCCCCGTCCCATCGATTCGATTCGCGAATGGGTTCGCGGAATGGCAGCGCAAGCCCAGGACCCAGTCGGGGCCAAAGCGAGCCGCCCCTTCGCCCTGGCCCGCGGTCGCCTCGCCGAGGCCTTCCCCTCCGAAGTCTCGCGCTCCCGGGCTCAGCTGACGGCACCGCTCTACCAGGCGCTCAGCGCCGCCCGCGAAGCCGACCTGCTGCCCGCCGTCGTCCCCGACCAGGACGCCGAGGCGCTCTACCACCTGATGATGGGCTGGATCGAGGCCCGCCTCGTCGAGGGACGGATTCCCGAGGCGGCGGAGGTCGATCGGCTCGAAGCCTTTGTGATGTCGGGGCTGCTGCGAAGCCCGGTTTCGGAATGACCATGAAGACGGGAGAAAGACGCGTGGGGACGGGACGGGAACGCGAAGTGATGTGGACGGGCATCGGGGGTCAGGGCGTGCAGCTCGCCGCGACGATCCTCGCCCGGGCAGCGACGCTCGAAGGCCTCGAAGTGATGTCGCTCGGGACCTACGGCGGAACGATGCGCGGCGGTAACACCGACGCGACGGTCGTGATCGCGAACCGCGTGATCACGTCGCCCCCGATCGTGCCGCGGGCGTGGGCCGCCGTAATCGTCCATCCACGTTATTTCGATCCGATCCGCCCGAAGCTCCGACCCGACGGAATCGTCGTCGTCGACTCCGATCTGCTCGAGAAGCCCCTTGATGCCAAGACCGGACAGCTGCTCGAGCTCCCCGCCACGACCCTCGCGCGCGAGGCCGATGCGCCCAATGCGGCGGCGCTCATTCTCCTCGGCGCCTTCGCACAGGCGACGGGAATCGTGTCGGAGGCCTCCCTCGCGGAAGCCCTCGCGAGCTCGCTGCCGGCCTACCGCAGCCAATTCCTCGAATCGAATCGACGTGCGCTCGCGGCGGGAGCCGCCGCCGTCCCGGCGCTGACGTCGCCCGCCTGGACGAAGGAGGCCGCATGAGTCGTCCGCAACCGAAGGGCACGGTCGTGATCGACACCGTCCGCTGCAAGGGCTGCGAGCTCTGCATCCCCGCCTGCCCGCCGAACGTGCTGCGCATGTCGAAGCGCCGGAACGCCTCGGGCTACCTGCTGCCCGAGCTGCTCGAGGGCTGCACGGGCTGCGGCGCCTGTCTGCTCATCTGCCCCGACTACTGCTTCGAGGTGTACCGCCTCGACGGCGACAAACAGCCCGCTCGCGTGGCGACCGCTGGGACGGTGGCCGATACCCGCGAGCTTCCGGTGGCCCAGGAGACCCGAGGATGACCACTCCCACGACAGAGCCCACGACAGAGCGACGCCTGATGGAAGGCTCGGAGGCGATCGCCGAATCCGCGATCGCCGCGGGCTGCCGGTTCTTCACCGGCTACCCGATGACGCCCTTCACCGAAGTGCTCGAACATTTCGCGCGCCGGCTCCCCGAAGTCGGCGGCGCCTGCATCAACGCCGAGAGCGAGCTCGAGGCGATCGGCCAGGCCTGGGGCGCGGCGGCGACGGGCTTCCGGGCCGCGACGGGCTCGACGGGCCAGGGCCTCGCGCTGATGCAGGAATCGATGTCCGAGATCACGCGCGCCGAGATCCCGATCGTGATCTTCAACATGTCGCGCGGCCAGAGCGACTACTACCAGGCGACTCGCGGCGGCGGCCACGGCGACTATCGCCACATCGTGCTCGCCCCCCAGAGCGTCGGCGAGGCCGTCGAGCTGGTGCAGCTCGCGTTCCACCTCTCCGACTACTGGCGCCACCCGGTGCTCATCTACGGCGACTATCTGCTCGCCCACACCTGCGAGTCCGTCGCGATCGAACGCCGCGACTACGGCGCGCTGCCCGCCAAGGACTGGGCCGTCGACGGCAGCCTCGGCGGCACCGGCCGCTCCCGCAACCTGAACCCGATCGGGATGAACAAGGGCACGAAGGGCATCGATCCCAACACCTTCTGGCAGCAGCTCTGGGAGAAGGAGCAGCGGATCGAGGCCGCGGAGCAGCGCTTCGAGGTCGAGAACGCCGACGATGCAGAGGTTCTGATCGTCGCCTTCGGCACGCTCGCACGCTTCGCCCGCGCGTCGATCGAGCAGCTGCGCGCCGAAGGCCTGAAGGTCGGCCTCTTCCGGCCGATCTCGCTCTGGCCGTTTCCGTCCGAAGCGCTGGCCCGGTCCGCGAAGGGCTGCCGCCTCGTCGCCTGCCTCGAGCAGAACTCAGGCCAGATGATCGACGACGTACGGCTCGCGCTGAACGGCAGCCATCCGGTCGTGCCCATCGGCGGGATCTCGACCGATGCCGCGAGCTTCGGCATCGGCGCGCTGCTCGACAGCGAACGCATCGCGTCGCGGGCCCGCGACGCCTACTACGGACGACCCGTTTCCCGAGGAGTGGTGGCATGAGCGACGAAAGACTGCGCGTGATCTCGACCGATGCCCCGCCCACCGGCCCGAGCCGCAAGACCGGAGACTTCGAGCCCGCCCTCACCCTGATGGGCGAGCACGACCTCTGCCCCGGCTGCGGCGAGCCCGTGGCCCTGCGCCAGATCCTCGACTCGATCGACGGCATGAACCTCGGTCAGAAGACGATCGGCGTGATCGGCATCGGCTGCTACACGGCGTTGACGAGCCTGATGGACATCGATCTGATCCAGGCGCTCCACGGCCGTGCCCCGTCCGTCGCGACCGGCGCCAAGCGCATGCGCTCCGACTGTCTCGTCTTCACGCTGCAGGGCGACGGCGACATGGTGAACGAGGGCCTGCAGGAGGTGATCCACACGGCGGCCCGCGGCGAGTCCGTTACCTGCATCCTCTTGAACAACGGCGTCTTCGGCGAGACGGGCGGCCACATGACGGCGACGACGGTATTAGGTCAGAGGACGAAGAACACCATCGACGGCCGCGACGCCAAACGCGACGGCTACCCGATCCTGATCTCCGAAATGCTGGCCCAGCTCCAGGGCACCGCCTACGTCGCCCGCGGCTCGGTTCACGATGCCAAGGGCGTCGCCCGGGTGCGCCGATTCCTCGACCGTGCGTTCAGCTCGCAGATGAAGGGCCAGGGCTTCTCGTTCGTCGAGATCCTGACGATGTGCCCGACCGGCTGGTTCCTGCCGACGGCGAAGGGGCCGGAGTATCTCGACGAGCAGCTCGGGGCGGTACACGAGGTCGGGGAGATCAAGAAGGACGGGGTGTTGATCGAGCGCAGGCGGAAGACCGAATCGCGCATCCCGGATTGGACATGATCAGACCAGCGTGAGCAGGACCGAGACGGCCGAGCGTCCCTCGTTCGTCACGAGCCCGGAGACGCGGCAGAGCGCCTCGAGCTCGGCCATGTCGACCCATACGCCATCGACCGATGGAAGCGGCCTGGTCGCGTCGACGAGATGAATGGCGTAGTCCGAGATCGACTGCATGAAGCGGCCTCCCTCGTCGGACTGACGCACCGAGAGGACCCGCGGAAGCGCCTGCTCGAGCGCGAGCTCCTCGACCCAGCGCGGATTGACGCCGTCACTCTGATACGAAGGCCCGAGCTGGACGTTCTTCCCGAAGCCGGGCTCGCGGGCGAAACGAAGAAAGCTCATGAGCCGCCCCTCACGCGCCTGGAGGACGAGACCGGCGACGTGTCGCCGCGTCACCTTCAGCAGCGGCTGCTGCCACCGCTCGACCTCACGTCCCGGCGCGCACACGGAGTAGTTCTCGATCTCGACGTCGTACGATTCGTCGTTCGAGAAGATCCGATCGTCGCCGATCTCCCAGCCGATCAGCGCCTCGAGCGGCTTTCGATGTACCACGAGGTCGTTGGCGCGTTCCTCGTCGCGCAGTTGCGCGCGGATACCGTCCGTACGAGCGGGAGCGAACGAATACGAATAACGCAGCGCCTCGACGAGGTCGCTGGGCTCCGGAGGGGCGCTCGCCGCCGACGACCCGGCTGCGCTCCGGCAGAAGGGCCCGTGCTCCCCGCAGAGCAGGCTCCACGGGGAGCACACCATCACCGAACGCGAGTCGGTGTTGATCAGGAAGTCCGTCCGCAGCGCCCGCTTGACCGCTTCGGCGTCGAACCATTGCCAGCTCGGATGGGTCGAGTCGAACCGTTCGGAGACCAGACGAATCGCATTGCGATTGAACTTCGCGAGGAAGCGCGATCCCTGCTCGGACTGGGGCACATCGACGAGCGAAGGCGTCCCGGCGTCGTGGAAGAGGTCGAAGTACCGCGTCGGCGAGCCACCGTGACGCCGCTTGTAGTTGCTCTCGGTGGCCTGGACCGTCGGCCCGACCTGGACGTAGTCGACGCTGCCCGGTTCCGATTTCGCCTGCAGCAGCCAGTGCGGCCCCTCTTCGGACGGACACACGACGAAGCCGAGAAGCCCGATCTCGGGCTGGTCGATGATCGGGAACTCGACCGGGCCGCCCCGAATGCCGGGTCGCGAGACGCTCACGCCGACGACGGAGAAGAACGCATCGGTGACATGTCGCAGAGCGCCGTCCCGAAACTCCCATTCCGTGTTGGCGGACCAGGGCAACGTGTGCACTTCGGGCCAGAGCGCCTTGCGCCGTTCGTCGATCCAGCTTGAAACATCCATCGACCGTTTCTCCTCCAGGGGCAGACAGTGCCATAGCTGCGCGATCGTCGACATGGTAAACGCACTGAATGAACCATTCGAGCGAACGCGTGATTCGTCTTCGATTCGACGAGCGCCGTCCATTCGGCAACCACCAACACTATTTCCATTTCGTCTGGGGCTACCTCCTCCCCGCTCTCGATCGCATCCTCCAGAACGCAGTCCGGGACGCGGGTCATGTGTACGAGCTCGAGTCCTGCGGTCCGGTCATGGATCCGCGCATCCGCGAGCTCGCCGCATGGCTCGAGCCTTCACTGCGGATCGTCGACGCCGCGCAGCAGGGAGAAACCAGCGCAACCGAACAGCTCGTCCCGCGGTGGGATTGGTGGCTCCGGGGTCGCAGATCGCTCCGGATTCGATGGGCGGCGAGGCTGCACCGGCTCGGGCTCAGCCATCCGGTGCTCGACGGAATCGATCGGGTCCACGACTTCATCCTGTCGCATGCCCTGGCCGGACCGCCTCCATCACCCGAGACCGCGCGCGAAGGAGCGGATTGGCTGCTCCTCAAGCGCTCGGACGAGCCGAGCTTCTATCGACCCGACGGTCCAGCCGAAAAGCCGACCTACGGAGTGACCCGTCGGAGCATCGCCAACCTCGAAGAGCTCGCGGCCGAGCTCGAAAGCAAGGGGCTGCCCGTCCGGATCTACGAGCCCGGGCGCGACACTCTCGCCACGCAGGTCCGGACCTACCACGCAGCGGCGGGCGTCATCGGGATCCGGGGCGCCGAGCTCGCCAACATCGTCTGGATGCGACCCGGTAGCGGCGTCGTCATGCTCGTGACGCCGATCAACCTCGAAACTAACGTCGCGCGCCATCTCGCGATCGTACGTGGACTCCGCATGCAGCAGATCGCCGTGGGCTCGAATCATCCGATCGCGTCGGCGGACAGCGTGCTCCGCGCTGCAGCGGACGCCGGGCGCTGATCGGCCCTGACCTGATCGCCGTGGCAGAGCAAATAGGCGGCTCAAGCCCCATTCTCGAAACTACCGCTAACGAGCTTTGTGTCGCATGGGCTGTCCCGGGGCCCGTTCGAGGCGCGATTTCAAGCTTTCTCGCCAGTCCGCGTTCGGCCGAACCGTCGAGGCCAACGGGGTAGCCCTTCCGCGGACGAGCTTTCCCGATTCCCATCGCCCCCCGGCATCGGCTCGCACGCGCTGCGGCCTATCACGGGCTCCATGTGGACCTCGTTCGCGAGTGCCAACGGCGGAGCGCGGGGCGGGAGCGCCAGACACCGGACGATCTGACGCGCCTTGTTGAGCGGCGCTCCTCGGGTTAGCCTTGCCGTCGTGAGCAAGACGGGTGAAAAGCTACTCGAGGACGCTCTGAAGCTGGCCTTGTCGGAGCGAGCAGAGCTGGCGGCCGAGCTGCTCGCGAGCCTGGACGGTGCGCCCGACGCGGATGCCGAGGCTGCATGGGCCGCAGAAATTGAGCGTCGCGCCGCCCGAGCTCGGTCGGGTGCAGACCCTGGAAGGCCGTGGCCAGAGGTCCGTGACCGGATTCGGAACGGGCTCGCCAGGCGTTGACGCTCCCGATTCGCATCAGCGAGGAGGCGGACTCCGAAATAGCGGACGCCGCCCGCTGGTACGAGCAACATCGGGCAGGACTTGGCTTGGAGTTCCTGGCCGCCATTGATGCCGCGGTGGCCCGAATCGAAGAGAGCCCGCGGATCGGTACCCAGCCGCCTGGGGTGGACGACGAGGACGTCCGTCGCGTTTTCGTGAAGCGATTCCCCTACCACCTCGTCTACATCGAGCTACCGGATTATTTGCAGGTCCTCGCGGTTGCACACGACCGTCCGCGGCCCGCGTACTGGATTGATCGGCTCGCGAGCTGAGCGGCGAGGACGAAGCGCCCAACGGTACGGTGCTCATCTGTGGCCGTGCGCGCGATGACCATCGGCGAACTCGGTGCCTGCGCAGCCGGGATTGCGGCAGAACGTCGTCTGCTTGTTCACCCCTTCTTCCAGAGCGGCTCCGGAATCTCGAATCCGAGCGGCCCGGTCCACGAATTGCGGGCCGCGACTTCATGGGCCGGGCGGCGCGGTGCGACCCCCCACTTGCCCGTCGGGTAGCCGAACGTCACGCAGCAGTTGAAGTTCCAGCCGCCCTCGTCCGGGACGCCGAGGATCTTCTTCAGCTCGTCGACCTTGAGGAAGAAGGCGCTCGTGAGCGAGCTGCCGACGCCCTCGATGCGAGCGGCGAGCATCGCGTTCCAGACCGACGGGAAGATCGAGCCGCCCGACGTATCGAACTGACAGAAGGCGAAGAGCAGGAGCGGTACTTCCTCGAAGTGCTGCGCGAGATGATCCGCCGAGCGGTACATCTGCATGAACTCGATCGACTCGGGGGCCTTCGGCGCCGCGTCGGCCGCATCCCGGCGCGTCTTGTAGAAGCTGTTCCAGACGGTGTCCATGCAGCTGCGGTAGATGGGCCCGAGCTTCGCCTTGACGGCGGGGTCGTCGACGAGGAGGAATCGCCAGCCCTGGGTATTGCCACCGGAGGGAGCACGAATCGCCGCATCGAGGATCCTCTTCTGCACCAGCGCGGGAATCGGATCCTTCTTCAGCCTTCGCATCGCGCGCGTCGTGTAGAGGGCCTCGTAGGCGTCCATTTCGTGCTCCTTCGTCGTTCGGGCGGTTTGGGCTCGTCGGCCAGCCCCGGCGTCCCGGTCCGGGGCTAGACGACGATAACAGCCTCACGGCGCGTCGGGCCAGCGCCCCAGACGCGATCGACTAGGCGCAGCAGCCGTCAGTCGTGCGGGCCTCTGCGTCGGGCGCGGACGCAGCTGCCGGAGGCGCGGCCTCGCCCCGGAAGGTCTCGCTGTGCTCGAGCACCCGGTACCACTCCCAGCGCAG
>JANNQH010000759.1:0-3416 GCA_031400655.1 Deltaproteobacteria bacterium
AGGTTTCCGACGACAAGGTCGCGACCCTCACGCTGAATCGCCCGGAGGTCATGAACGCCTTCAATCGCAAGATGTGCGAGGAGATTCGAATCGCCTGGCGGATGATCAAGGACGATCCCAACGTGAATGCCGTCGTCCTTCGCGCGGCAGGCGACCGGGCGTTTTGCGCTGGGCTCGACGTCAAATCCAGCTACGGGCAGCCGGTCGACATCTGGAACCACGAGGATCCGGGCGAGCTGTTAAGCCCCAAGTGGCAGCAGGTCTGGAAGCCCGTGGTCTGCGCGGTGCAAGGCATCTGCACGGCGGGAGCGTTCTATTTCGTGAACGAGTCGGACATCGTGATCTGCTCGACCGACGCGACCTTCTTCGACTCGCACGTGACCTACGGGATGGTGTCGGCCCTCGAGCCGGTGGGGCTGATGCGGAGGGTCGGACTGGGTGAGACGCTGCGGATGGCGCTCCGCGGCAACGACGAACGCGTCGTCGCCGACACCGCACTCCGGATCGGACTCGTCACGGAAGTGGTCGCGCGCGAGTCGCTCTGGGATCGTGCTCACACGCTGGCACGGGAGATCGCGGAGAAGCCGTCGGCCGCGACGCAGGGGACGGTCCGCGCCATCTGGGAATCGCTCGACCGCCCCTATCGCGCCGCGCTGCAGCAGGGCTTGATCTATACGCGCGTCGGGAACCCGATCGGCATGGCGGAGGTCGCGGAGAAGCCGCCGACCCGTCGGTCGTGGGAACCACGATGACGAGCGCTGACGTCTTTGCGATGCATGCGATCTCCGCACGCATCCGCGCCGTCCCCCAGCTCGACCCCGACGCTCCCGCGCTCGAGTATGAAGGCCGATGGTCCACGTGGGGCGCGCTTGCGAATGCGATCGATCTCATCGGACCGGTCGTGACGACACCAGGCCGCCAGGTCGGGATCCTGCTCCGCAACCGGCCGTGTCTCGTCGGCGCACTGCTCGGCGTGCTGTCCGCCGGCGGCTGCGTGGTCACGATCAATCCAGAGCGCGGCCTCGCGCGGACGCGGGCGGACGTGGCAGATCTCGACGTCGACGTGATCCTCGGCCTGGAATCGGACGTGCAGGAGATCATCGGGGAGCAGACGGGAACACACGCGCGGATCGAGCTCCCTGCGCTCGGGAAAGACGTCATCGTGCGGTTCGAACGGCGGATCACCCCGCCTTCTGCGCCACTCGCAGGGACCGCCGTGCGAATGCTCACGAGCGGCACCACCGGAACACCGAAGCGCATCGCGCTCGACTACGCGCTCTTCGATCGCGTTTTGCGCGGCGCAAAGCATTACGAGAGCAACCAGGCCGACGACCTCCGCCTGCGAACGGGCGTCGCGATCATCAACGCCCCGCTCGTCCACGTGAGCGGCATCTTCCGCACGCTGCAATGCGTGCTCGACGGACGATCGTTCTGCCTGCTCGATCGCTTTCGCGTGGATACCTGGCTCGACGCTGTTCGCCGACACCGTCCCCGGACGACGAGCCTGGTGCCGACGGCGCTGCGCATGGTGCTCGCGGCCGACCTCGACCCGAAGGACCTGGCGAGCCTCCAGTCCGTGGTCTGTGGTACGGCACCCCTCGATCCAGACGACGCGGACGCGTTCTTCACGCGCTACGGGATCCCGGTGCTCGTCTCCTATGGCGCCACGGAGTTCGGCGGTGGCGTCGCCGGTTGGAACCTCGCGGACCACCGCACGTTCTGGCAAGCGAAGCGCGGAAGCGTCGGTCGAGCCCACCCCGGCTGCCAGCTGCGGGTCGTCTCGGAGACCGACGGCGAGGTCGTCGGTCACGACACGCCCGGACTGCTCGAAGTGAAGGCCGCACAGCTCGCTGGGGATGCGTGGACGCGCACCACCGACCTCGCGCGCATCGACCAGGACGGCTTCCTCTGGATTCTCGGGCGGGCCGACCACGCGATCATCCGGGGCGGGTTCAAGGTGCTGCCGGAGACCGTGCAGGCGGCGCTGGAACGACACCCCGACGTGCGCGGCGCGGTCGTGATCGGCCGGCCCGATCGAAGACTCGGCGCCGTTCCCGTCGCGGCGGTCGAGCTGCGCACGGGCGCGACCAGCGAGGAACGCGACCTGCTCGCGCACCTCGCCGAAGCGCTCGCGCCGTATGAGATCCCCACGCAGATCCGCATCTTGACGAAGCTCCCGCGGACCGCTTCCGGCAAGGGCGATCTGCGGGCGATTTCCGAGTATTTCGACGCGCAGGCTGCTTCGACCGCGGCGAATCCGGCAAGAGACCCACGAGGCCGAACCTGATGGACCTGCGCTATTCGAAAGAAGACGAAGCGTTCCGCGAGGAGATTCGCGCTTGGCTGGAGAAAGAGGTGCCGGCACACGGCCCGCCCCCGCCCGCGGACGACTGGCCCGCACGCCGCCAGTACGACACGGCATGGCAGCGAAAGCTCTTCGATGCAGGCTACGCGGGCCTCGCGTGGCCGGCGGAGTTCGGCGGACGCGGACTCCCCATTACCCAGCAGCTCGTCTACCTCGAGGAGTACGCACGGGCCGAAGCTCCGTACATCAGCGTCAACTTCGTCGGTCTGATGCACGCCGGTCCGACCCTGATCGCCGAGGGCACCCACGAGCAACGGCGTACGCACCTCCCGAAGATCCTGCGAGGCGACGCAGTCTGGTGCCAGGGCTTCTCCGAGCCTGGCGCCGGCTCCGATCTTGCCTCCCTCCGCACTCGAGCCGAACGCGACGGCGACGAGTACGTCGTGTCCGGGCAGAAGATCTGGAGCACCCGCGCGCATGTCGCCGACTACTGCGAGCTGCTGGTTCGCAGCGACCCCGACGCCCCGAAGCACAAGGGGATCAGCTGGCTGATCCTCGAAATGGATCGCCCCGGCGTCGAGGTCCGACCGATGCGAACGCTCGACGGCGAGAGTCACTTCTGCGAGCTGTTCCTGGACCGCGTCCGCATCCCGGTATCGAATCGCGTCGGGGCCGAGAACGACGGCTGGCGCGTCACGAACGTCACGCTCCGGTTCGAGCGCGGGACGGCCTTTGCGCAGCACATCATCACGCTGCGCACGCAGGTTCGCAGGCTCGTCGAGCTCGCCCGGTCCGGCTCCTCCACATCGGAGTCGACATCGGAAGCGGGCTGGGAATCGGACGACGTGCGCGGCCGCATCGGACGCCTCGGGGCACAGGTGGAAGCGCTCTGGCGGATGACCCAGATGTGCATCGCCGAGGCGGAGCGGACGGGAGCCCCGGCGCAGTCCGGTTCGGCCGTGAAGCTTCGCTACAGCGAGCTGAGCCAGGAGATCGCCAGCCTCGCGCTGCGTCTGATCGGACGTCCGATGCTCGGGCGCTGCGATCTTCCGGGGTTACCGATCTCCGCGGTCGTGCGAGAGTTCCTCTGGTCCCTGCAGTACACGATCGC
>JANNQH010000760.1:0-13294 GCA_031400655.1 Deltaproteobacteria bacterium
GTCGCGCCCGAAATGATTGTGGCCGCCGCCGAGTAGCACGAACGAGTGATCGAAGCCGCGCGCGGCGGGATTGGCGCGCGGGTCGTAGCCGAGGTGCCATTTGCCCGACATGAAGGTGACGTAGCCGGCGGACTTGAGCCGTTCGGCGATCGTGGCGACCTTGTCCGTCAGATAGCCTTCATACCCCGGCTTGTCCTTCTGGTTGTCCTGTCGGAGCTCCGGGAAATTGCCGATGCCGGTCTGGTGGTGATCCACGCCCGTCAGCAATTCTGCACGCGTCGGCGCGCAGACCGGCGCGGTGTGGAAATTCGTGAGGCGCAGCCCCGCCTGCGCCAGCGCGTCGAGATGTGGTGTACGGATCTCGCCGCCGAATGCGCCGAGATCGGAGAATCCCATGTCGTCGACCATGACGAGCAGGATGTTGGGCCGGGCGGGCGCCGTCTTCGGAGTGGCGGCGGCGGGCGCGGGATCGGCCGCACGCGCTGCGCCGGTCACGAGGATGGCCGCAGCCAGGACGACCGCGAACCGCACGACGATGCGGATTCGAGCATGACCTCGATTCTCTGATCCCATGATCCCTCTCCACTGTTTTGATCGCCACAACGTTACGAAGAGGGACCTGTGCCGACAAGCGACGATGACGAGTCGATCGATCTGAGCTCCCGAACGATCCATGCATCCGCCTGAGGCTGCATCCGTTTCACCGTCTCGCGCGTCGAGGGACCGCGCCCGTCACCTGATCCGTGTCGCGCGAATCGACTCCCCGGCGAACCGTTCGAGCTCTCCGAGATGACGATCAAGGATCGCGCCCACGATCGCGAGGTCGAGCCGGGCGTAATCATGAACGGCGATATTGCGAAAGCCGACCATGCGCTTGAGACCTTCAGCGAGGGCGGGTTCGAGCGAACCGGCGCGCACGAGCAGATCGAACGCGTCGCGACTGTCCTGGGGAATACCCAGCTTGTCGCAGCGCACGCGGTGCATCGCCAGGTCGATGGCGGCCTCGCACGCGCGCTGCAGGTTGAGCAGGATCGACTCCTGGCGGGTCAGATCACCCGTCAAATTGGCTGGATCGCCGGCATAGACAGAACGGATGCGCGCGAGGCATCTCTCGATCGCGGCAGCCTTGTTCAGCGTCACGTCATCCGTGGACACGACCCGTCCTGTACACGTCGGCGAGAATGCCGGCACGCTCCTCGTTGAGTCGAGCGTAGTCTGCGAGCGCGAAGCACTCGAACTCGGCGCGGCGGGCCGGATCAGCATCCACGAGCAACTCCCCATCCTTCAGGACCTGGATGCGAAAGACCGCAGTCACCTTGCGAAGGTCGATCAAGTCGACGGATTGCCGGAGCTTCTCTTCCAGGCGCTGCTCGAGCTCGAATCGGAGTGAAGAGGAAATCGGCTCTCGGGCCAGCACGGCAAGATCGACATCGCTCTCCCGATTCCCGTCACCCCGAGCCTTCGAACCGAACAAGTAGACGGCGATGAGATCGGGAATCGATGCTCCAAGCTCGGATTTCGCTGCAGAGAGGTCCATTGGAGCAGGCTACTTCGCCGGATGAACCGCGGCAAACATCGCCCGCCTCAGCAGATCAGCCCCGCCACACGCGCGACCTGGCTCAGGTCGTCGCTCGTCGGGATCAGCTGCACTTCGTCCGTTCCCAGCTCCTCCAGCTGGCGCAACACACGCGTGAGCTCGGCATCCGAGCCGGAGAAGCCGGTGACGGGCAGCATGGCCTCGAGGGCCGCGGGCTCGATCCAGTTGAAGTAGTGGCGCAGGTGGCGTTCGATCTGTGCGCGGGCCCCGTCGCCGAGCGCGAACCAGAAGGCCGTCGTGAGCCGTGGCGCCGGACGGCCGGCCTCGCGCCAGGCGAGGCGCACCTGCTCAAAGCTCCGCTCGACCTCCTTCATATCGAGGTTGAAGCTGAACCCGGAGATGCCGTCGGCCCAGGCAGCGGCAGTGCGGATCGCATTCGGCCCCTGGGCGCCGATCAGCAGCTCGGGGCCCCCGACCTGGACCGGCGGCGGTCCGACCGGCTTCAGCGTATCGACCACCTTCTCGCCGGCCCAGACACGCTTCATGATGCCGACGCGGCGTGCCAGGTCGCTATGCGTGCGCGTCTTCGGATCGACGCCCGCGGCCACGTAATCCTCGACACGGCCGCCCACGCCGAGACCCACCGTGAGGCGTCCGCGAGAAAGCCCGTCGATCGTGGCAAGGCTCTTCGCGAGCACGACCGGATCGTGCAGCTGCGCGACGATCACCGTCGTCACCAGCCGCACGCGCGAGGTCCACGCCGAGCACGCGCCCGCGAGCGCGATCACCTCGGGATTGTCGAAAGCCATGCGCTCGCCGAAGCAGAGCGAGGAGTACGGGCCTGCGTCGACCGCGCGCGCCCAGCGCTCGAGCAGCTCGCCGTTCACACCGGGCTCCATCAGGGGCAGGGTCATGCCAATCTTCATGTCGTCCTCAGCGAATCCGCTGTCCCGGCTTCGCACCCGAATCCGGCGAGAGAATGAAGAGCTCGGCACCGCCCGGCCCCGCCGCCAGCACCATGCCCTCGCTCATCCCGAACTTCATTTTGCGCGGCGCGAGATTCGCGACGACGACGGTCAGCCGGCCGACGAGCTTCTCGGGATCGTAGGCGTGCTTGATGCCTGCGAAGATCGTTCGCCGCTCGCTCCCGCCGAGCGAGACCTCGAGTTCGAGCAGCTTGTCCGCCTTGGGCACCGCCTTCGCCGACAGGATCAGGGCGACCCGCAGGTCGACCTGCCCGAAATCGTCGATCGAGCACTCGGGGGCGAGCGGCTCACCGGCGAAGGCCTCGCCGTCCGCCTTCGCGGTGCCGTCGTTCGATGCCTCCGAAGTCGAGCCTGCCGCGGCCCCCGCCGAATCCGTCGCGTCGTCCGACGTTGCTCGTGCGGCCGCGAGCAGCGTCTCGACCTTCACCGGATCGACCCGCTCCATCAGGGGCCGGAACTCGGCGACGATCTTCCCCTCGACCGCGACGGCCGTGTCTTCCCAACGCGTCGGCCCCTCGAGTGACAACAGCCGCGCCGACTCCTCGGCGAAGCGCGGCAGCACCGGCGCGAGATAGACCGTGATCTGGCGGAACAGATTCAGCGCGATGGCGCAGACGTCGAGCAGCTCCGCATCCTTCGCGGGATCCTTCTTGAGATTCCAGGGTGCCTGCGCCTCGACGAACTCGTTCGCGCGATCGGCCAGCGCCATGATCGTGCGCATTGCGCGACTCGTATCGAGCGACTCGTAGGCTTCCGCGAGCTCGACGCCGACGGCGGCGCCGGCGGCGAACAGGCCGCCGTCCCGGGCCGACGGATAGCGTACCGGGAGCGCGCGCCCCTTCACGAAGCGCGCCGTCCGACTCGCGAGGTTCACGACCTTGCCGACCAGATCGGCGTTCACCTTCGCGACGAACTCCTCGAAATTGAGATCGATGTCGTCGACGCGGCTCGAGAGCTTGCTCGCGTAGTAGTAGCGGAGGTACTCGGGCGAGAGGTGCTCGAGATAGGTGCGGGCGAGGATCGCCGTGCCCTTACGCTTCGAGAGTTTCTCTCCATTGACCGTCAGGAATCCGTGGACGTGGACGGCGGTCGGCAGCTGATAGCCTGCGGTCTTCAGCATCGCGGGCCAGAAGAGCGTGTGGAAGTAGGCGATGTCCTTGCCGATGAAATGGTGGATCTCGCAATCGGGATTGTTCCACCAGCGCGAGAGTGCTTCGCCGTTCGCTTCGCACCACTCCTGCGTGGCGGCGATGTAGCCGACGGGCGCATCGAGCCAGACGTAGAAGTAGTTGCCCTTCGCATCCGGGATCTCGAAGCCGAAATACGGCGCGGGACGCGAGATGTCCCAATCGCGCAGCGGCGCCGACAGGAAGGTTCCGCGCAGCCAGTTCAAGGTCTCGGGCGGCATCTTGCCCGGGGTCTGTGTCCACGCGTCGAGGAAGGCGTGGAACTTCTCGAGGTTCACGAAGAGGTGGCGATGGCTGCGGGTCTCGGGGACGGCGCCGGTGATCGTGCTCTTCGGATCGATCAGATCGGAGGGCTCGTAGGTGAAGCTGCAGGCCTCGCAGTTGTCGCCGTACTGGCCCGGCGACTTGCAGCGCGGACAGCCGCCGACGATGAAGCGATCGGCGAGGAAGATCCCTGCCTGCGGATCGTAGAACTGGGTGACCTCGCGCTCCTCGATGCAGCCCGCCGCGCGCAGCTGCTTCCAGATTTCGCCGACGAGGGCTTCGTTGGCGGGGGTATGGGTATTGCTGAAGCGATCGTGGACGACACCGAAGGCGTTGAGGTCGGCCTCGTGGGCACGCTGCATCTCGGCCAGCAGCGCCTCGGGCGGTCGGCCCTCTTTCTGCGCACGTAGCATCGTCGCCGTGCCGTGGGTGTCGTCGCCGCAGAAATAACGGATCTCGTGGCCGCGCAGGAGTTGGAAGCGGCGCCAGACATCGGTCTGGATCGCCTCCACGAGATAGCCGAGATGAAGATCCGAGTTGACGTAAGGCAGGGCACTCGTCACCAGGATCTGTCGGCGCGACATCGATTCTCTCTCGCTCCGCGCGCGCCCGGATTGGAGCGGGGGCGGGGTCTGCAGGCTCATTCGCCGCTGCAGCGAGCGCCGACCGGCCCACGCCCTACGTGCGAGCGGGCCAGAATAGACGATCGCGGCGAATCGACCGCGCTCGGCCTCATGCCGGTCCGCCGCGCAGCGACGATTCGCTGATCGGGTTGGATTACCCCCTCCAGCCCGCGATCGAGATCATGTGACACGAGACCCCACGAATCGCCGCGCGCCCCTAGATTCCGCTTCCCGGCCGGATAGAATGGGTCGCGATTCACCTCGCCTTCGGGGACTGCGGGCGCGCGGCCGACGGACCCATCGTCTGACCGCAGCTTGTGAGACGCACCTTTCGAGAAAGGAACTCGCCCATGGAAATCTTGACCGGCAATGGCATCGAAGTCCTGTTTCGCTGGTTCCACGTGCTGGCCGGCACCACCTGGATCGGCGTCCTCTACTACCTGAACTTCATCCAGACGCCCTTCTTCGGCAGCGAGCTCGGCGGCACCGCTAAGAGCGCCATGACCCGCGGCCTCGTGCCCAACGCCCTCTGGTGGTTCCGCTGGGGCGCAATGTTCACGTTCCTCACCGGTTGGACGATTGTGCTCTACCGCGTCGGCCACCTCGGCATCCCGCTCTCCGACGGCTACATGACGAAGATCCTGACCGGCGGCCTGATGGGCACGATCATGTGGTTCAACGTCTGGTTCATCATCTGGCCGGCGCAACAGGTCGTGATCGCGAACGCGCTGCAGGTCGCGGGGGGCGGACAGCTGATTCCCGAGGCAGCAGCCCGGGGCGCCCGGGCCGGCATGGTCTCACGGACCAACGTCGTCTTCTCGATCCCGATGCTCTTCTTCATGGTCGCTGCGGCGAACCTGCCGATCTTCCTGTCGGGCACGAACGACATGCTCTACTGGATCGTCGCTCTCTCGATCCTGGCAGCGGTCGAGGCGAACGCGCTGATCGGCCCCGGGGCCAAGACGCAGAAGCCGCTCACGAGCGTGTCGGGGACGATCCATCTCGGGCTTGGACTCTGGCTCGTGCTCCTCATCGTGGGCACGGCGCTCAACAGCTGAGCCGGATCGAGGTGCTCGCCGGCGCGCGTCGCCCGCGAGCACCTCGACCGATCCGCTACTTCAGCGATCCCAGATAGGCCGCGATCTCCGGCAGCTTCGCCTTCAGGTGGGGCAGTGCGATCATGACCTTCGTGTCCCGCTTCGGGCCGTAGCCCGCCGGATACTCGCCGCGGATCACGCGGGCCTCGAGCAGCTCGAACGACGCGCCGGCAACGGCGGGGCCGAGCGCGCCGTCCTTCGTCGGATCCATATTGTGGCAGGCGATGCAGTTGGCGTTGTAGGTCCCGCGACCGGCCTTGACGAGCTCCTCGGGCGTGCGCGTGTCGGCGACGGGTTCCGGGGCCGGTGTGGGAATCGGTGGCGCAGAGGGCGTGGTCGGATTCGACGCCGGCGGTGTGCCCTGGCTAGCCGGCTCGTCGGAACATCCCGACGCCGTCATCATCGCGACGGCCACGACCGTCACGACTCCCATTCGAATTCGCCCCATGTCACCCTCCTCGCCTGGCTCGGCCGCCGTAGAATATCCGCGCAGAATCCCCGCGCCCAATTTCGGCTCCGATTGCGGGGCGTCGCGACGGCGACTTCGATCCGCGGCCTATGCTGTGCCGGATTTCATCGTCCGTTCGATCAGATCGGATCCGTCGCCCACCGCCTCGCGCTCTCGCACACGGAGACCCGCCGCATGCCCAGGACATCTCGCCGCCCAGCCTGCACGCCGCTCCGATGCCTGACGCTCGCCGCGCTTCTCACCCTTCTTCTCACCATCCTCCTCCCGCTCCCGTTCGCCCGCCCTGCCAACGCCAGATCCCCGATCGTCCGCTCGACCTCGCCGATCGATCTCACCCTTTATGCCCGCCTGCTGCTGGCGCACACGCGCCCGGTCGAGTCCCTGGCCGGAACGGCCGTCGACTACGCATCCCTCGTGCGCTCGAAAGAGCTCGACACCCTGGTGGCGCAGCTGAAGGCCGCGCGCCCTTCGGCCCTCGGCCACGACGCCCGGCTCGCCTTCTGGATCAACGCCTACAACATCCTGACCCTCGACCTCGTGCGCCGAAACCATCCGGTCGTGAGCATCAAGGACATCGGATCCTTCTTCTCGCCCGTCTGGAAGACCGAGCTCGGGACGATCGAGGGCAACGCCATCACCCTCGACGAGATCGAGCACGAGATCCTGCGCCCGGAAGGCGACCCCAGGATCCACGGCGCCATCGTGTGCGCCTCGAAATCCTGCCCGCCGCTGCTGCGAAGGCCCTTTCGCCCAGAGACCCTCGACGCCGATCTCGACTTCGCCATGCGCGCCTGGCTCAAGAACCCGGCGAAGGGCGTCGCGATCGATCGTGCCGCGAAGGAGGTCCGCGTGTCGAAGATCTTCCAGTGGTTCGAGGCCGATTTCGAGGCGAAGGGCGGCGTGCGCGCGACGATCGCGCGCTACGTCTCGCCGGCCGACGCCACCTGGCTGCGGGGCCCCGGCCGCCTCGCTCCGTTTCGTTATTTCGAATACGACTGGTCGCTCAACGGAAGCTGACGGCGGTGCCGCTGCTCGCCGCTCCGCGCGCCTAACGTTGCCAGGCGAGCCAGCGCTCGAAGATCCGCTTCACCGCCGGCGTGAGCCGCGTCCGGGTGTAGGCCCCCGCCGCTCGCTTCAAGACCTCGCCCTGGGTCGGATAGGGGTAGATCACGTTCGTGAAGGCGCCGAGTCCGATGCCGTGCTGGATCGCGAGGGTGAACTGGGTGATCAGCTCGCCGGCGTGGGCCGCGACGATCGTGGCGCCGACGATGCGATCGCTGCCCTTGCGCACGTGGACCTTGACGAGACCCTCTTCCCGGCCGTCGGTGACGGCGCGGTTGTTCTCCGAGAGGGCAACACGATAGGTGTCGATGGCAATGCTCTTTTCCTTCGCCATCGCCTCGGACAAGCCCACGTGGGCGAGCTCGGGGTCGGTGTAGGTACACCAGGGCATGACGAGAGCCGACAGCTTCTTGCGGCCGAGTCGGCCGACGGAGAAGAGCGCATTCTGGACCGCGATCTTCGCCGCCGCGTCCGCCGCGTGGGTGAACTTCCAGCTCATGCAGACGTCGCCGACGGCGAAGATGCGCGAGTTCGTCGTCTGGAGCGTGTCGTCGACCTGGACACCCTGGCGCCGGTCGAACGCGACGCCGACGGATTCGAGGCCGAGATCCTCGACGTTGGGCGCCCGGCCCGCTCCGATCAGGATCTCGTCGACGACGAGCTCGCGCCGGTCCTGCTTGGGACACGCGAGGTGGAGAACCTTCTCGCTGCCCCGGCGTTCGACGCGCTCGATCTCGCAGTCGAAGGCGAGCTCGACGCCCTCGCGCGCAAGCGCGCCCTGTACGACCTGCGCGGCATCGGGATCTTCACGGATCAGGATCTGGCTCATGCGCTCGAGCAGCGTGACCTGCGAGCCGAGGCGTCGGAAGGCCTGGGCCAATTCGCAGCCGATCGGACCGGCGCCGATCACCGCGAGTCGGCGCGGCAATACAGTGCGATCGAAGACGGTCTCGTTATCGAGGAATCCGGCCTCGGCGAGCCCCGGGATGGGGGGCGCGGCGGCGCGGGCGCCCGTCGCGATCACCGCCTTCGCGAACTCGAGCGTCTGCCCCGTGACGACGAGCCGGCCGTTTCCCTCGAAGCGCGCATGTCCGAAGTAGATGTCGACGCCGAACTCTCGCGAATAGCGCTCGGCCGAATCCTCGTGGCTGATGCGCGCGCGGATCTCGCGCAGTCGCTGCATCACGCGCCCGAAATCGCCGTGATCGCCGGGGGATACTGAAATACCGAGCGTCGACGCTGCTCTCGCCTCGTGGATCCAGTTCGCGCCCCGGATCAACGACTTCGACGGCACGCAGCCGACGTTGAGACAATCGCCGCCCATCCGGTGGCGTTCGACGAGGGCGACGCGGGCGCCCAGACTCGAGGCGATCAGCGCCGTGATGAGACCGCCGGTCCCCGCGCCGACGACGACGAGGTTGTAGCGACCGCGGGGTGTCGGATTGATCCAGGTCGGCGGATGGACATTCCGGATCCAGGCCTCGTTCGCGGCATCCATCGGCTCGCTCTGCGGCGCGTCGGCCATCTCGAAGCTCCTCCTCATTCTCGACTTTCGATTCTCATCACGCGAGTCGGCGCACACCGCCGCACGCTCCTCAGCCGCGCGAATCGCCCACCGCTGCCTGCGCGGTCGCCTCCGCGAGCGCCCGGCGCGCGATGCGCGTGATGAGAATCGTCACGACCGCCGTGGCGCCGAGCCCGACCGCGAGCAGTGCCCATTCGGCCCAGCCACGCTCGCGGGCGGCTCCCCCGGCCGCAGCCGCCACGTCGCCCCCGAGCTTGCCCAGGTAGACGTAGAGAATCGTCCCCGGCAGCATCCCGATGGACGCTGCGAGATAGTCGGCGAGCCGCACACGGGTGAGTCCCAGCGCGTAGTTCAACAGATTGAACGGAAAGACCGGCGAGAGGCGCAGCAGGAAGACGATCTTCCGCCCCTCGTCTCCCACCGCGCGGTCGATCGCACCGAAGCGCGCGTCGCCCTCGATCCGTTTGGCGATCGCGTCCCGAGCCACGTGGCGCGCCAGCAGGAAGGACGCGGTCGAGCCGAGGACGGCAGCCGTGAAGACGTAGATCACACCCTCGACGAGGCCGAACAGCACGCCGCCCGCGAGCGTCAGGACCGAGCCCGGCACGAAGGCGACAACGGCCACCGCATAGCTCACGACGAAGACGAGCGGCCCGAGCGCACCGAGTCCCTCGACCCAGCTCGCGAAGGCCGGCAGATGAGCCGCGACGCGCCGACCAAACACGAGGAGTAGCGCGACGACCGCGATCCCCAGCGCGACGCGAAGCAGCAACCGTCCACGATTTTCAGACTCACCCGGCGTCCCGCCCGCAACCTGATCCGAGTTCACGCGAGCTTCCTCCCCGACCGCGTCCGCGCGACCTGAACACTCATCCATCCCGCCACCGCGACGACCGAGAGCCCCATCCCCAACAGGACTCGCTGCTCGCCGAAGCGATCGGCCAACAGACCCAGGGGCAGGGCCGAGAGACTGAAGGCGGCGAAGGCGAGGAACGTGAGCGACATGACGCGCCCCATGTAGGCGGGCTCGGTCTCGCGCGCGACGACGGCTCCATTGAGGGCGTGAAAGCCGCCGCTGGCAGCGCCGACGAGGACCATGGCGGCGAGACCCGCGTGGAAGGTCGGCGCGGCCGCGAGCGCCACCAGCGCGAATCCGAAGGCCAATCCGAAGGCGCTGTAGATCCGGATCGCCCGGGGCGAGTCCGCGAAGCGGGAGACGGTGATACTGGTGACCAGAGCACCGGCCGCCGCCGCCAACGCATAACGCGTCACGTCCTGAGCCGGGCGCCCGAGCTGATTCTCGAGCAGGCCGGGAATCAGCGTCACGTGCGGAAATCCGATCAACATCACGCCTACGAAGAAGATCAGCAGGAGTCGCAGGCGCGGCGCGTTCCAGGCATAGCGAAGGCCGTCGACGAGGTCGTGGACGACGTGCTTCTCCGCCGCGAACGGACGCACCCGGGACTTCGGCAACCAGAGCAGCGAGAGCGCAGAGCTCGCGTACAGAAGGCTCATGACGCCGTACGCCGCCGCCGGCCCCGCGGACTTCCAATCGAGGAGCAGCCCCGCGACGACCGGCCCCGCGACGCGGGAGATCGTGTTGGCCACGTTCGAGAGCGCCATCGCGTTGCCGAGGAGCGAAGGCGGCACGAGGTCGGCGGCCAGCGCCTGGCGTGCCGGCCCGAGAAAGCCGAAGGCGCAGCCGAACACGAAGGAGTTCGTCACGAGATGCCAGAGCGCGATCCGATCGAGGGCGTAGAGGACGCCGAGCGTCCCGAAGCACGTCGCCGCGATCAGCTGGCCGATCGCGATCACGCGGCGCTTCGGCAGACGATCGGCGAAGGCGCCGCCGAGCGGACCGCAGAGCACCATGCCGACACCCTGGCCGAAGACCGCGGTGCCAACCGCCGTGTTGCTCCCGGTCAGCTGGAAGGCGACGACGCCCTGGATCACCGTCGAGGTGAAAAAGGCCGTGAAGGCCGCAAGCGTCCCGATGAAGAGAATCCGGAAATCGCGGATCGCGAGCACACCCAGGGATCCCGATTCCGATCGCACCATCGGGCCAGCTTATCACCGGCCTGCGCTATGAGCGAAGCTCCTTGGCCAGCGAGACCAGCCGCACGAACTCCGAGCGCTCGCCTCGCTCGTCCGTTCCGACTGCTCCGCGCGCAAGACTGCGCACCAGCTCGAAATCACCCGCACCGCGGTGCTCGCTCTCCTGGAGCAGCATTCCGAAGAGGGCGACCGCCGCCGTCCAGCGCGCGCTCTCCGTCGCCTGCGCCAGCGGTCGCGCCGGACCGCTCACTACCCGCTCGACGAGCCGGCTCTTGCCGCCCTGCGGTGACTGATAGCGGAGCTTCACGGTCAGCCACTCGTCGCCGCGCGGATCGCGCCCGAATCGCTCGCTGCCGTTGGTCTCGTCCGAAGGCCGCGCGTACTTCAGCGGGTCGACCCCCGCATCGAAGCTTGCCCCCACCGGCACGACCTCGTAGAGCGCAGTCAGCTGATGGCCCGCACCGACCTCCCCCGCATCCTTCTCGTCGTCGTTGAAATCGCGGTCCGCCAACCGGCGATTTTCGTAGCCGATCAGGCGATAGGCCTGGACTTTCGCCGGATTGAACTCCGCCTGGATCTTGACGTCCCGAGCGATCGTCACGAGCGTGGCCCCGGCCTCGTGCACGAGGATACGACGGGCCTCGGCCGGGGAATCGACGTAGGCGTAGTTCCCGTTGCCGTGGTCGGCGAGCTCCTCCATGCCGGCGTCGTTCAGGTTTCCCCGCCCGAACCCGAGCACCGAGAGGAAGACGCCGCTCTCGCGCTCTTTTTCGATCAAGTCGACGAGCTCCGAGCGGCTGGTGACCCCGACGTTGAAATCGCCATCGGTGGCAAGCACGACGCGGTTGATGCCCTTTGGATCGAAATGTCGCCGCGCGACCTGATAGGCGAGCGCAATCCCCTCGGCCCCCGCCGTCGAGCCCCCCGCCGAGAGGCGGCCGAGAGCGCCGAGGATCTCGTCGCGTCGATCGCCGGGCGTCGGTTCCAGCACGAGACCGGAAGCGCCGGCGTACACGACGATCGCGACGCGATCGCGGGCCCGCAGATGCTCCACCAGCTCGACGAGCCCGCGCTTCACCCACGGCAATCGGTCCGGCCCTTCCATCGAGCCCGACACGTCGACGAGTAGGACGAGATTGCGGGGCGGCAGCTCCTCCGCGGGCAGGGCGCGGCCGGCGATCGCGACGCGCAACAGTCGGTGATCCGACGCCCAGGGCGCATCGAAGAGCTCGGTATCGAGGGCGATGGGCCGGGCGTCCGTCGTTTCGAGCTCGGGCGCGTCGGTCGGGTAGCGGAAGTAGTTGAGCATCTCTTCGATCCGCACCGCGCCCCGCGGCGGCTTCGTCCCCTCCTGGATAAAGCGCCGGAGGTTGCTGTACGACGCCGTGTCGACGTCGATCGAGAAGGTCGAGAGCGGGCGATCGCGGACGCTGACGAAGCCCGTCTCGGCGAACGCGTCGTAGCGGTCGAGATTCGGCTCGGGGCTCGCCATCAGAGACGGAGCACCGCCGTCGGCGAACTCCGACCCGACGCGCGATCGCAGGAGCACGGCGCGCGCGGGCGACGTGCTCTCCTTCGCGGCCGACTCGACCTCGGTCACGACCCGATCCTCCGGCGTCGTGCACGCCATCAGCCCCGCAACCGCGGCAGGCCACATCAGGATTCCGACGCGGGCGGCCTGCGTTCCGCCTATTCCACCCATCCGGCGACGAAGCGATGTCATGCTCCACTCCTTCACGCGTTCTCCACGGCGCACTCGACGCCGGTCGCGCGACCGATTCGCGACCCTGTGCATCAGAGGAGGCAGACGGAGAGTCGGTTCCGCAGGATCCGTACGAAAAGACGGGAAGAGAGGCCGGCTGGGCTTCCTTTCGGACGCTCGCAAGCCGCGTTGACACCCCTGCGCCGCCCGGGTACTTTGCGCGGCCTTCGCTCGGCGGTGGGCGTAGCTCAGTTGGTTAGAGCGCCAGATTGTGATTCTGGAGGTCGCGGGTTCGATTCCCGTCGCCCACCCCTCCGGCACCCCCACCGGCACCCCACCCCGCCCCAGACCCGCACCCCATCCGGCCCCTTGCAAGACCGTTCATGGGACCCGTGACCCGCTGGGTCACGGAACGTCATGGGACGCGGCGCGTTAGGCGAGGCGCGGGGAGCGGGCGGAGCGCACGGCCGTGTAGGCCTCGACCGGCGTGATCCGAAGCGTCCGGCGGACCTCCTCGAGGGGCCGCTCGAGCAAAGACTCCCAATCCACGGCGGGTAGCCAGGCGGCGGCACCGGCACGCCGGTAGCCGTCCAGGATCAAGGCGCGACTCCCGGGCACGGCGCGCCCGGACTTCCACCAGGCGGTCAGCACGATCAGCCCGATGCCCGGATTGCCGGTCTGGCGATAGGTGAAGGCGAGCAGCGACGCCTCACCGATCAAGTCGCGGCCATAGCCGGTGACGACGTGCCAGAGATCATGGCCGTCGCGGAGGCGGGCGGCGAAGAGA
>JANNQH010000761.1:0-10099 GCA_031400655.1 Deltaproteobacteria bacterium
CCTTCGCAGGCGGGCTGACGGCTCGAGGCGTCGCCGTTCGCTCCAGAGCCAACGTCCGACCGCCTCGCTCGCTCCGCCGAGCTCGAGGCGTGTGCGGGTGTCCTTCAGCGCCGTGGCGACTCGATCGCGCGCGGGCTCGAGATTCGACAGCGCCTCGCGATCCTGCGCCAATCGATCGCTCTGCAGGAGTAGCTCGTCGCCGAGTAGCCGATTCTCGTGGGCGACCGAGGCCGCGATGCTCTTTCTTCCGCTGCCGGTCTCGTCCGCTTGCGCGAGCCGGGCGACGCGGGCCTCCAGCTCCTTGCGCGTCAGCTCGGCGATCCGAGCCTGGAGCCACTCGGTCTGCCGGACGTTCAGACTTTGCTGGAAGCGCATGTCGCGGAGCGCGAGCTCGCGTTGACGCTGCCGGTCGAGGCTCGTCTCCTGCTCGGCGCGGCGGAGCGCGAGCTCCGCCTCCACGCGGTGGAGGTCACCGGTCTGCCGCAGCCGTCGGGCGTCGGTCGCGGGGCGCGATTCCGTCTCCGTCCCCTGGATCGGAGTCGCCAGCTCGTCGGCCCGTCGGCGCAGGGCCGCGATCTCGATGGCCGTCTCCGCCGGCCGGGCCAGGATCTGCGCGAGCTCGGTCTCGAGCTGCTCGACCTGCCCCGCCCGGTCGGACGAGAGGCCGCGTTGGCGTTCGAGCAGGCCTTCCAACATTTCGGCCTTCGCATCGGGTGGAATCCGTGCGATCCATTCCTGCAGCGCCAGCTCGCCATCGGCCGTGAGCGTCCCGCTCGACCGATCCGCTCGAGCTTTACGATTCGCGGCGTCGGCCTGGAGAGAAGCCAGCTGACTGCGCGCCGCCTCGGCTGCGTCCTCGTCTCGACCCGCGGCGTCGAGCTGGGCGATCGCCGCGACGCGCTGTGCCTCGCCGAGGTCGCTCGCCTCCAGCTCGCTGCGAAGCGATTTGATCGCGGCCCGCGCATCGGCCCGGGCGGGGGCTTTCGAGACCGTCGCTGCCTGCGCGCCCGGAAGGAGAAGCGCGAAGAACAGCAGAAAAAACGCGAGGGCAGACGGTGAGCGGGATCGGTTGCGTTCCATCGACCCCACCCTAGTCGCCGGTCGGGCTCCGCGCAATCGTCGAGCGAGCGGGGATCGGAGCGATCGTTCTGTTAGTGCAGAACGGCGAGTCGCCTACAGCGCTAGGCGGCTTCGGCCCGGCCGGATCATTCGGGATCGGCGGGCTCCCGCGGCCCGGCAAACCCGAATCGCCCGAACCGGAGCGCCAGCACCGGCAGCACGAGCAGGTTCAGCACCGTCGAGCTCGCAAGTCCGCCGAGGATCACGACCGCCATCGGCCCCTCGATCTCGCGCCCGGCGTCGCCTGCGCCGAGGGCGAGGGGCAGCAGGCCGAGCCCCGTCACGAGCGCGGTCATGACGATCGGGACGACGCGGTCGACGGCGCCACGCCGGGCGAGCTCCGGACCCCAGGCGAGCCCCGTCTCCTCGCAGAGCTGTGCGTAATGCGAGATCAGCATGATCGAGTTGCGCATCGTGATGCCGAAGATCGTGACGAACCCGACGAGGGACCCCATCGTGAGGGCGCCCGCCTCGCTCCCGACGAGCCGCGCGACCAGAATCGCGAGCACGCCGCCGACGAGACCGAAGGGCAGGTTCGCGAGCATCAGGCCGATCGCCCGCAGATTGCGAAACGCCAGCCATAACACCAGGACGATCCCAACGAAGACGCCTGCACACTCGACTACGAGCTCGCGCCGCGCTTCGCTCTGGGCCTGGGCCGTGCCCCCGAATTCGAGATAGGTGTCGGGCGGGAGCGGGACACTCGCCCGCACGCTGCGTTCGGCATCCCGGCTGAACGAGAGGATGTCGCGGTCGCGCGGCACGCAGGTCACGCTCTGCCGCCGGCGAAGCCCGTCGTGCAGGATCGCCTCGCGGCCGTCCACGACGCGCAAATTGGCCAGGGCGGAGAGCGGCACGCGTGCGCCACTCGCGCTGCGCAACAGGAGTGATCCGACTTCTTCGAGATCTCGTCGCCGGGCGTCGTCGAGAATGACGACCACGTCGATCGGCCGCTCGTCGCGGTGGATCTGGGCGACGACCTCCCCTTGATAGGCGAAGCGGATCGTCTCGAGCACGTCGACCGGCAGAAAGCCGTGGGCCGCCAGCGCTTCGGGGCGAAGCTCGATCGAGAGTGTCGGCATGCCAGCCGACGCTCGGGACTGGACCTCCGACGCGCCGGGCACGCCGGCAAGCGCCGTCGCGACCGCCGCGGCCGTGGCGTCGAGGGCGTCGAGATCGCTGCCGAACACGTTGACGACGAAGGGCGCTTTCTCGCCGGTCAGCGTCTCGCCGATGCGGTCGGCGAGGAAGGTCAGGACTTCGAACTGGATGCCCGGGTAACCGGCGAGGATCTCGTGCACCTGGTTGGTGACCTCGCTCTCGCTGTGGTCCGGGTCGGGGGTGAGCTCGACGTGGAATTCACTGCGGTGCGGACCCCAGGTGTCCTCGCCCCGCTCGGCGCGCCCGACCTGTTGCTCGACGGTCGCGACACCGGGAAGGGCCAGCAGGTCCGAGGAGATCGTTCTTCCCACGCGCAGCGATTCGGCGAGCGAGGCGCCGGGCGCCTCGGAGACCTGCAGAACGAGATGGCCTTCGCGAAAAGCGGGCAAGAAGTCCCCGCCGAGATTGGGAAGAATGACGAGCGCCGCGAGCGTGAGAATGACAACCGATGCGACGAGCACGCGCACGTGGGGGAAGACGCGCTCGAGCGCCACCCGATAGTGCCGCTTGATCCACCGCTGCAGCCGCGGCTCCTCTGCATCGCCTCCGGCCTCTCGTAGGAGCAGCAGGCAGAGCGCCGGCGTGACCACGAGCGCCACGGCGAGGGAAATCAGGACCGCGAGCAGATAGGCCTGTCCGAGCGGCGCGAAGAAGTGTCCCGCGAGGCCGGAGAGCGTGAGCAGTGGGAGAAACACGAGGGCCACGATGAGCGTTGCGTACACGACGGCACCGCGTACCTCGACCGAGGCGTCGAGCACGACCTGATGAGCGGGGCGGGGTACGGCGCGCACGGCGTTCTCGCGCAGTCGCCGCGCGATGTTCTCGACGTCGATGATGGCGTCGTCGACGACCTCGCCGATCGAGATCGCGAGGCCGCCGAGCGTCATCGTGTTGAGCGTGATGCCGAGGCGCTCGAGCACGAACACGGCGCCTAACAGAGAGAGCGGAATCGCGACGACCGAGATCAGCGTCAGTCGGAGCCGGCCCAACATCGGAATCAAGACGACTGCCACGAGCAGCCCGCCGAGCAGGAGCGAGGAACGCAGGTTCGCGAGCGCCGATTCGATGAAGCTC
Source organism: Deltaproteobacteria bacterium (assembly GCA_031400655.1). Taxonomy (GTDB): domain Bacteria; phylum Myxococcota_A; class UBA9160; order UBA9160; family UBA4427; genus UBA4427. The sequence goes on from JANNQH010000761.1 coordinate 3,355, forward strand.
GCCGGGCGGTGGAGGCGGGAATAGAGGACGATTTCTTTGGCGGTGAAGACGGGAGCGAGCTCGCCGAGGGCACGCTCGAGGCCCTGCGTGACTTCGAGCGTATTGGCGCCGTACGCGCTCGAAATCGTGAGCAGTACGCCGGGACGGCCCTGGACGAGGGCGTCGCCAAAGCGCGGCGCCGGCGCCTCGCGAACGGAGGCGACGTCGCGCAGCCGGACGATCGGTCCGGCGGGAGGGGCGGGGCTGCCGGGTCCGGCCGGACCGGCGGGCCGGGGGGCGAGGATCGCGGCGCCGAGCAGGTTCGCGTCGACGGACTCGCCCTCGGTGCGCAGGGCGATGCGCTGATTCGGTGTCTCGACGAAGCCCGCGCCGACCACGCCCGTCGCGCGCCGCGCCGCGGCCAGCAGGTCCGTGACCGCGAGACCATGCGCGAGCAGCCGCTCCGGCTCCAGCTGGATCTGTAGCTGGCGTTGGTCGCCCCCGAAAATCGAGATGCGCGCGACGCCGCTGACGGCGAGGAGCTTCGGGCGAACGATCGTCAACGCCAGATCACGCAGTGCCGCTGGATCGAGCGCGTCCGACACGAGCCCGATCTTCAAGACGTCCATCGTCGAAGAGGTCAGCGGCGCCATCGCGGGTGCTGCGACGCCTTGCGGAAGCTGCCGCGCGACCAAGGAGAGCCTCTCGCTCACGGCCTGGCGCACGGCCACGATCGACGCGCCCGCTTGGAAGGTGACCGTCACGACCGACAACCCCTGGATCGATTCGGAGCGGATCGCCTCGAGATCGGCGATGCCGGCCAAGGCTGTTTCGAGGGGTGTCGTCACCAACAGCTCGACCTGATCCGCCGCGAAGCCCGGCGCCTCGGTCTGGATTCCGATCTGCGGCGGCGCGAATTCCGGGAAGACGTCGAGCTGGGCACGGCGCGTCGAATCGATCCCGAATACCAGGGCGAGGATCGCGAGGGCCACGACCACGCCGCGCTGGTGCAGCGCCGTGTCGACGATCCGGGTCAGCATGCAGCGCCCGTCGCGCGGCTCATTCTCATTCTTCCGCGGGGCCCGCCGAGTCGCCCAGCAGCTCGGCCGAGAGGAGCTGCTCGGCGCCCGTCACGACGACCTGCTCGCTCGGTTTGAGGCCCTTCGAGACGAACAGCGAGCCGTCGTCTCGCGCGACCGTCTCGACCGCTCGCCGCTCGAAGGACCCTGCTCCCCGGTCGACGAAGACGAAGCGTTGGCCCGCGTGGTGGACCAGGGCAGCGCCAGGAATCTCGACCCCGACTTCGGGTAGATCGGCGGTCCGGCAGTCGGCGATCACCGTGGTGCCCGGTCGCGGGGCGTTCGCCGTCGCAAGGAAAAGCAGCGAGTAACCCGGCAGCGCGACATCGACGGCCGCCGCCCAACCGGCGAAGCGGACCTCCAGGTCGCCCGAAATCGGCGGATAGGTCGTGAAGCTGACGCCGCGCTCAGGGGCCGGCGGGCGCTCGCTTCCGGGCACGTCGATGCGGATCAGGCTCGCGCGGCCGTCGGCAAGGCGGCTCGAGAGGCTCACGATTTCGGGATCGCGAGCGAGCTGCGGGCCGATCTGGGCGACGAGCCGCGCGCGGGCCATCGCGAGGTCGGCGTGCGCTCGCGCCGCGACTGTTCGCGCGCTGGCAAGATCCCGGAGCGACGCGTTCTGCTCGTCTTGCGCCAGGTTCTCCATGCGCACCCGCTCGGCCTCCGCCCCTTCGTCGGCGGCCCGTGCCGCCTCGACCGCCGCCACGGCGTCGACGATGGGAAGCGGGTCGAGTACGCGTCCGAAGCCGCGCGTCGTCCGCTCGAAGCGACTCTCCGGAACCGCAAAGGTCGTGATCCCCGCGCGGGTGACGGCTTCGGTGTCGATCCGAATCAGGCCATCGGTCTGCGCGGGTAGGGCGTGTTCCAGATTGGCCGAATCGCTCGCATCGCCGGGTACGCAGGCCAGCGCGCCGGCGAGCGTCCACGCAAGCGAGAGCACGAACGCATGGGCGGCGGAGCGTGTCGCACGCATCGATTCGCTCACGGCACCGCACTCGCGCTGAGCGTCGAATCGACCGGACCGACCGGCCGCACCGCGAGCTCGAGGCGGGCGATCGCGAGCTTCACACGTTCGTCGCTGTCGATCGCGAGCAGTCCGACGTCTTCTCGGGAGAGCTCGGATGCGAGATAGGTCGCGCGATCGCTCGCCCCCGCCGCGAGAGCCCGGGCGGCAAAATCGGCCTGCTGGTCGGAGCCGCGAATCATCGCGTCGACCCGTGCGCGCTCGCCTCGAGCGCCCTCGAGAGCCGCCGTCGCCGCATCGACCTCGCTGAGCACCCGCGTCTGCAGCGCTTCGAAGCGCGCCGCGGACTGGCTGCGGGCGGCTGCGGCTTCCTCGATCCCCCCCTCGTTCCGACTGAGCAGGGGCAGGTTGAGGCTCAGGTTGAGGCCCCAGCGATGACCGCCCTGATCGTATTCGTAGCTGGGGCCGAAGACGATGTTCGGGTACTGCTGGGCCAGCTGCAGACGGAGGTTGGCTTCCGCGCTGGCGTAGTCGGCGAGGCCCGCGAGCACATCCGATCGACCGAGCATCGCCGCGTGCCGGGCCGACGCCGCGTCGAGCGCCGCGGCGTCGGTCCAGGTCGCAGGCTCGGTCTCCAGGTCGTAGGCGAGCAAGTCACCCTCGAGCGCGCCGCGGGGCAGACCCAACGCGGCGGCGAGGCGCGCCCGAGCCTCGGCCTCGGCGCGCTCGCTCGTCGCGGAGAGCGTCTCGGCCTGCAGCCGCGCTTGACGCGCGAGTGTGAGGTCGTTCTGGGAGGCCGCTCCCTCTGCGAATCGGTGCTCGAGAAGGGTTGCGCGCTGACCGAGCAGCTCGAGGATTCGCGCGCGGCGACTCCGCCGCGCGCCGGCGGAGCGCAAGCCGATCGCGGCCTGCGTGACCTCGCCGCGGATCTGCCAGGCCGCGCTGATCTGGTTCGCCTCTGCGGCGCGCGTCGTCGCCTCGGCGACTGCGACGCGCGATGCGCGCTTGCCGCCGGTCTCGAAGGTCCAGTTCAGGTTGAAGACCGACAGCCAGGGGGGGACTCCCGAGGCGACATTGTTGACGTAGTACTGGGGCTGGATCGAGAGGCTTGGATTCGGGCGCTGCGCGGCGGTCTTCTCGTGAGAGCGAGCGACCTCGACCGCCGTCTGCGCAACCTGAAATGTGGGATTGAAGAAGATCGCGGCCAGCGTCAGCTCTTCCAGACTCCAGCGCGGGCGGGGCCACGGCTCGACCGGCTGCGCCAGCCGTTCGGACAGGAAGGAGCCGAGCGCCGGGTCGGCGAGCGAGCGCGCCTCGATCCGATCCGCGCTGTCTGTCGGCGAGAGCGGTGCCGGCGGAACATGCAGGCAGGCCGACGCGATCGGTGCGAGGAGCGCGATCAGGGCGAACGCGACCTTGCGTGTCGGGATCGAACGCATGCTCGAGCGCATGGCCGGAGTATCGGAGGCGATCGGCGGAGGAAAAGGGCTTCGCGGCCGGATGAAGCGATCTTCATCTTCGGGCCGTCGAGATCCCGCGCCCGCGCGCTTCGGCCTGATAGGCTCTCGTCGCCGGAGCGGGTCCGGGACCCGCAGGCAGCTGGCCCATTTGGACAGGTGGCCCATTGAAGGTCTTGTTTCTCGAAGACGATGAGCAGACCGCGCGCACCCTGTGTGGCGGGCTCGAGGATCACGGCTTCGAAGTCCTGCATGCCGGCGATGTCCCCGCGGCGATCGCACAGCTCGCGCGGGCCCCGATCGACGCGGCGATTCTCGATGTGCGGGTTCCCCTCGGCAGCGGCTACGACGTGCTCGACGCGATTCGCGCCCGCGCGCAGCACGTGCCGGTCCTGATGCTGACGGCGCAGGGCGAGGTGGCGGATCGGGTCGAGGGCCTCGAGCGCAGCGCGGACGATTACCTCGTCAAGCCCTTCGCCTTCGCCGAATTGCTGGCGCGGCTGCGCGCGCTGCTGCGCCGGCCCGGGCGGCGCGTCGAGGTGATCCGCATCGAGGGTGTCGAGATCGATCCGGTGCACCGCGTCGTCCAGGCGGGATCGAAGCGTCTCGACCTCACGCGCACCGAGTTCGATCTGCTGCTGGCCTTCGCCGAGCGGCGCGGCGAGGTGCTGAATCGCGGCGTGCTGCTCGAGCTCGTCTGGGGCTATCGGTTCGATCCGGGGACCAACATCGTCGATGTCCACGTGAACCGCCTACGCCGCAAGCTCGCGGATGCAGGGCGACCCGATCTGATCCGCACGCTGCGAGGGGTCGGCTATGAGCTTGCTTGAAACGCTGCGTGGGGGCCTTCGGCGGGTCGATGTCCGTGTCGCGAGCCTGCTCGCGTTGTTATTCGCGCCGCTCGTCGCGGCCCTGCTCTTCGCGCTCTACCTGTTCGCGGCGGATGAGTTCCTCGAGCTCGCAAGCTTCGAGGCCGACGAGCGGCTCGCGCAGCTCGAAGTCATGTGGAACGAGCGGGACGCGGGACGTCGCACGGCCGCGATCTCGCTGCTCGCCAGCGAGCTCGCACGAGACGCCGGCGGATTCCGCGTCCTCGATGCGAGCGGTGGCGTCCAGCTGAGCGGAGGCGACCCGCGCGCCGAGGGCAAGGCCGCGGTCGACATGGGCCGGATTTTCGAGGCGATCCGACTTGGTGCCGACGACATGCTGGGAGCGCAGCGCACGCTCGCGTCCGGCGAGCGCCTCGAGGTCTTCATTTCGAGCGCCGGCTTCGTGCGGGAGCGCGACGAAGTGCTGCACGGATTCTGGCTGACGCTCGCGATCGGAGTCGCGCTGGTCGCGCTCGTGGCAATTCCGGCCACCTGGCTCGCGCTCGCGCCGCTCCGGCGCGCGACGCTCGTCACGGCCTCGATCGATGCGCGTTCGCTCACGGCACGACTCCCGACCCGGAACACGCAGGACGATGTCGATCGCCACGCTCGTGCCGTGAACCGCCTGCTCGACCAGATCGAGATCGGCTTCGCGCGCCTGCAGGCCTTCAGCCAGGACGTGGCCCACGAGCTGCGCACGCCCGTCCATCGCATATTGAACACGACGGAACTCCGGCTGCTCGATCGCACGGTTGACGGTGACGCGCGGACTGCCCTCGAATCGATCCACCGCTCGGCCGAGCAGATGGCGCGGCTCGTCGACGGCTTGTTGTTGCTCGCCCGCAGCGAAGGAGATCCGCTCGCGTTTCGACGGGAATCGATCGACGTCCGCGCGCTCTGCCGCACGCTCGAGGAGATGTACCAGCCGGTCTGTGAAGACGCGGCGGTTCGCTTCGTCGTCGAGACCGGAGCTGAGAGCGCGATCGTGTTGGGGGAGACCGCGCTCTTGCTCCGGGTCCTCGGCAACCTGATCGACAACGCCCTCGCGAACACGCCGGCCCGCGGCTGGATCCGGCTGCGGGCGGGGGTCGCGAAGGGCGGTCCGCACGTCGTGACACTCGAAGTGGAGGACAGCGGCCCGGGGATTCCGGAGGAAGCACGCGAGCGCATCTTCGATCGCTTCGTGCGGCTATCGGGGACGCCACGCGCCGACGGCGTCGGCCTCGGACTGCCGATTGCCCGGGCGATCGTGCGCGCTCACGGGGGCGAGATCGAGCTCGCCGCAGCGGAGCCGGTCAACTCGAAGAGTGGATCGCGAAGTGGGGGTGCACGCTTCGTCGTTCGCCTGCCGCGTGTCGTTCCGACGAGCCGTGCCTGAGAAACGCCGGGCACGCCATTCTCGTTCTCCGGATTCCTGGCTTCGGAGACGAATCGGCGTCTGTTCAGTGGCCCTGTGTCGCCGCGCGGGGTCGGAACGCGATGAGACAGCCGACGATGAAGAGCAGCAACACGGCCGACGCCGAATAACGACTGAGGGCCAGTCCACCCTGGCTGATCGGTTTGTCGAGATAGTCTCCTACCACGGCGCCCAGGGGTCGCGTCAGGACGAATGCGGACCAGAAAAGAAACGTCCGAGAAATGTTCGAGCGATAATAGGCGGCCACGACCATCAACAGCAGCGCGCTGAAGATGCCCGCGGCCCCGACGTATCCCAGTCCAGCCGAGTCGGCCGTCCAGTCACCCAGGGCCGTGCCCAGGGTCTGGGAGAACATGATCGTCAGCCAATAGAATGCTTCTGCCGGGGGCGAGCTCAAGTCGTTCACCGAGACCGACCCCAGCGTGCGGTACCAGATCGCCAGCGATGCGAGGAGCAGCGCGAACAGGAGCGACGTGCCACCGGCATAGCCAATACCCAGCGAGCGGTCGGCGAAGTCTGCGAGCGTCGTGCCCAGGGTCGTCGTGGCGATGATCGTCGTCCAGTACAGGAATGGATGGAAGCGCTTCGCGGAGATCTGCACGCCGACGGCAACCAGAAATACCGCGGCGAAGATCGCCGTCGCCAGCAGGTAGCCGAGATCCATCGACATCGACACGGCGTCGCCGCCGGTCTTCCCTAACGTCGTGGCGGCGATCTTGACGATCCAGAAAAGAACGGTGATCTCGGGCACCTTGCGGAGCCGTTGGCTGGCTTCGGGCGTCATGAAGCTCTCCGGCAGGCGTCGCCGTCCCTGCTCGACCGGGACAATGCAGCCCTAGCGCTTCGCCGGCCAGACCGCGCGCTGAAGCGCCTGGATCTTCGCGCGCCCGACCGTCACGACCTGCGGGCCGAGGCGCGCGAACTCGAGCTGGCTGTCGGTGATCGGCTCGGCGTCGCGGCCTGCGAGGCGCGCGCTGACG
>JANNQH010000762.1:0-2072 GCA_031400655.1 Deltaproteobacteria bacterium
GCTAGCTCACGTGCTTTGGCCATCGCGGCAGCGGCGTCATCCGATAACAAGTGGAAATCGTGGCTATAGGAGCCTTGCGATCCACCCGTTCCGCGTTTGTCATAGACAAACACCCCGATCCCATGCGCCGGGAGAATATGCTGCAAGCGGTTGAACAACCGCGCGGAGTCGCGCTCAGAGCCATGCACCAAGACGGCCACCGGCGACGGCCCTGCGCCTTCTGCTCATGCGCAAGGATCCTCACCGCTCGCCTCGTGATCGCACTCACCGATGAGTCGCGCATCCGCTGCGTTCCACCGCTGAAAAAATTCGGTGTCGCCCAAAGAAAATTCGATGGGGTGAGGGCGGTCACCTCCACCCGCCTGGTCAGGTCCGAAGAGACCCACCATGGAACACGCGAAATACTGCTCCGTCGAATCCGATCTTCGCGCTGCCGCTGACCTTCGCTCGGCCTCGCTCTCACGCGGCCGGCTGGCTGCCCGCACGCTCGTCGCCGGCGCGCTCGCGACGCTCGTCGCGTCGCCCGCTGCGGCCGCGCTGCGCGAGTACCGCGTGCAGTTCCAGGCCAGCCCGACCGCCGGCGTCGCCGGCTACACGATGCATGTCGGGACCGCGAGCGGGACCTATCTGTCCCAATTCGATCTGGGGTCACCGCCGGCCTCGGGTGGCAGCATCATCTACGCCCTCGATCTCGAGGACTCCGTCCATCTCTATGTCGCCCTGCGCGCCTACACCCCGTCAGGGGCCGTCTCGGCCTATTCGTCGGAGGTCCATCTCGCGCCCGTGCCCGTCGCGACGGTTCCGCCGCCCGTAGTTCCGCCCGTAGTTCCGCCCGTAGTCCCGCCGGTGGTGACGCCTCCGGTCACGCCGCCCCCCGTGGTTCCGCCGCCGAGTGACGGTGCGGTCAACACGCCCGGGACGCTCCACCCGGGCCTGGCCCTCGGGATGGCGACCGGCTCGAGCGCGATGATCTCGCGCTTCATGCCGAACGGCGCGTCGAGCCTGCTGACGATGGATTCGCTCACGTCCCTGGGCAGTGTGCGCCCGAGCGGCTGTGATCTCGATGGCGACGGCGATCGCGACTTCGTGGTGGGCTTCGGCAACGGCAGCAATGGAACGGTGTCGATCCTGACGCTCGAAGACGGGGCGGTGGTCGGGGTCGACTCGATCCAGGCCGGGACCGCGAGCTATCAGAGCGGCGCCGGACGAACGATTCCCGCCTGTGGCGATCTCGACGGCGATGGTCGCGCAGAGCTCGTCGTGGGATTCGGCGGCGCGATGCGCGGTGTGGTCCAGGTCTTCGACGACGTCATGACCGGGTTTGCTCCGCTCGTGACGGCGAAGAGCAATGCCCAGGGCTTCATGCAGATCCCGGTGCCGTCCCGGTTCAAGGGCACGATCTTCCCGGCGCTGGGCGACATCGACGGCGACGGCCGCGATGAGCTCGTGATCGGGATGTCGCAGGTCAGCTCCGGGCTGATCGTGGTGCTCGACGACTCGTTGAGCGGCTTCGCGATCCATCCGGTCAATCGCACCGGCAAGCCGTGGATGCCGGTCGAGCCGTCTTCGACCCGATCGATGAGCGGTGGCACGACCGTGCCTGCCCTCGGCAATCTCGATGGTGACAGCATGGACGAGCTGGCGGTCGGCTTCGGCATCGGAAGCCGCGGCCGGATCGCGATCCTCGGCGATGCCGTGGAGGGCTATCCCAGTCCGTCCGGTCAGCTCATCCTGACGACCGGACGGTCGAGCTACCAGCAGAGCGATGGTGCCGCCCGGCCGGCGATGGGCGACGTCGATGACGACGGTATCGACGAGCTCGTGGTCGGCTTCTTGCGCGATGGGGACCACGAGGTCCAGGTCTTCGACGATATCTCGACGGGCGCGCTCCGCCCGATCGGATCGAACGGCGGCTTCGTGACCAGCCCGACCACGAGCATGGCGGTCTATCCAGCACCCGCACAGTGAGTGTGTCTTTCCGTGCGAATGATGGCTCGGGCGTCCCAATGGTTGGGGCGCCCGCTGCCATTTTCGCAGCTCGACATGCTTACGCGAGAGTGGCTAGGGAGTTA
>JANNQH010000763.1:0-3427 GCA_031400655.1 Deltaproteobacteria bacterium
CGATCTCCCCGCCGTGGACGCCCGCTCCGGGGCCGACGTCGATCACGTGGTCGGCGGCGCGGATGGTCGCTTCGTCGTGCTCGACGACGACGAGGCTGTTGCCCTGGTCGCGCAGCGCCATCAGGCTCGCGAGCAGGCGATTATTGTCGCGGGCGTGGAGCCCGACCGAGGGCTCGTCGAGGATGTAGAGGACGCCGATCAGCCTCGCACCGATCTGGGTCGCGAGGCGGATGCGCTGCGCCTCGCCGCCGGAGAGCGTCGCCGCCGGGCGGTCGAGGCTGAGGTAGCCGAGGCCGACCTGCTCGAGGAATTGCAGGCGCTCGCCGACGTCCTTGAGAATGCGCTCGGCGATCTGTGCGCGCAGGTCCGAGAGTCGGAGCTCCGCCAGGAACGTCGCGAGCTCCGAGATCGGAAGCGCGCTGAGCTCGGGCAGACTGCGGTCGCCCACGCGAACGCTGCGCGCCTCGATCCGCAGCCGCGCCCCACCGCAATCGGGGCACGGTCTTCCGCTCTGCAAGCGCGAGAGCGCAGCATCCGCGCGTCCGTCCAGATCCGCGAGCCGCCGGCCGAGGTCGCCCAATACCCCGTCGAAGGGGCGCTCGAGCTTCTCGAGCGACAGCTCGAAGGCCGGATCGCCCTCTATCAGCTTGCGGCGCGCCTCCGCCGGGAGCTCGCGCCACGGTGTATCGAGGGAGATCTCGAGATGAGCGGCGACTTTCTCCAGGAGCTTCTTGTAGTAGCCGCGCGATTCGCGCAGATCCCAGGCTGCGATCGCGCCCTTGGCCAGCGAGAGCGCCTCGTCGGGCACGATCAGCCGCGGGTCGAAGACCGATTGCTGGCCGAGCCCGCTGCAGGTCGCACACGCGCCGAACGGATTGTTGAACGAGAAGAGCCGCGGCGAGAGCTCGGGAAACGAGATCTCGCAGGTCGGGCAGGCGCCCGAACGCGAGAGCCACCACGAATTCGCGCGCGCGGTCGCAGCCGTCGGCCGATGCTCGCCCGCTTCGCCTCCATCGCCTCCGTTTTCGTAGCCGACGTCGATCAGCGCGAGGTCGTCGGCCAGGCGCAGCGCCGTCGTGAGGGATTCGGCGAGCCGCGCTCGGACCCCTTCCTTCACCGCAATGCGATCGATCACGATTTCGATGTCGTGGCGGGCGCCGCGGGCGAGCGAGATGTCCTCTGCGAGGTCGCGCAGCGTGCCGTCGATGCGCGCCCGCGCGAAGCCGTCGCGGCGGAATTGCAGCAGCTCTTTTTTGTACTGGCCCTTGCGTCCGCGCACGACCGGGGCGAGGACCTGGATCCTCGTGCCGACGGGCAAGGCGAGCACGCGATCGACCATCTCCTCGAGGCCCTGCTGCGAGATCGCGGCGCCGCATTTCCAGCAGTGGGCGGTGCCGGCGCGGGCGAAGAGCAGGCGCAGATAGTCGGCGATCTCGGTGATCGTGCCGACGGTGCTGCGGGGACTCTTGCCGACGCCTTTCTGCTCGATTGCGACGGCGGGCGACAGGCCTTCGATCGATTCGACATCGGGGCGGGCGAGCTGATCGAGGAACTGGCGCGCGTAGCTCGACAGACTCTCGACATAACGCCGCTGACCTTCGGCGTAGAGCGTGTCGAAGGCGAGGCTCGATTTGCCGGAGCCGGAGGGGCCGGTCACGACGACGAACTTGTTGCGCGGGATCGTGACGTCGACGTTCTTCAGGTTGTGGGTGCGCGCGCCATGGATCGTGATCTCTTCGGGATCTCCCCTGGCGGCCAATCCGGCGATCGTCTCGAAATCCCGGGCGAGCCGGGGATCGGCGGCGTCAGCTCGCAAAAGAGCCCTTCTTCTCGACGTGCGTCTGCTGGCGCAGCACGTCGATCCATTTGACGTACTCGGCCTCCGTCTTCTGCTGGAAGAGCAGGTTGCGGAGCTGGGGCTGGGCCTCCTCGAAGGAGACCGGCTTGAACGGGCGGCGATCGACGAGCTCGAGCAGATTGCAGCCGAAGGGCATCTCGATCGCGGGTGTGAGCTCGCCGGGCTTGAGATTCGCGATCGCGCCCGCCATCCACTCCGCGAGCTCGTCGTGGTGGATCCAGCCGAGATCGCCCTCGCGCTCGGGATTCATCTCGGTGAAGCGCTTCGCGACCGCCTCGAAATCCGCCTGGCCGGAAACGATCTCCGCGCGCGCCAGCTCGATGCGGGCACACGCCTCGGTGTTCGAGGTCGCGGTCGGGCCGCTGCTCCGCACGACGATGTGTCGGAGATAGACCTCTTCGCCGCCGCTCGGCTGCTTCGAGAAGCGCTCGGCGTACAGCGCCTTCAGCTCCTCCTGGGTCACCTCGACCCGGGAGCGCACCATCGCATTGACGACTTTGCTGCGTTCGATCTCGCCCTGGATCTTCTTGCGGTACTCCTCCACCGAGAGGCCGTGACTCTGGATGCTGCGGTAGAGCTCCTCGGTCGTGATGCCGTTGTCCTCGGCGATCGCGGCGACCGCCGCATCGATCTCCTCCGGCTCGGCGGTCAGCTCGAGGCGTTCGACGACGGAGGAGAGGAGCTTGCCCTCGATCAAGCGCTCGAGGGCCTCGCCGCGGACCCTCTGGATCTCGGCGTCCGGTGCACCGGCTTCGCGCATGCGCTTCTCGATCGGGCTCGAGATCTCCGTCACCTCGGACAGCAGCACGATGTCGTTGCCGACCTGGGCGGCGATCCCTTCGACGTGGGTCTCGGCGGCTTCTGCCTTGTAGCCGGGGTAGGCGACCGTGGTCAGGGCGAGCGCGGCAGCGATCGCGAAGCCGGGCCAGCGCGACCCGTGTGGGGCGCGTGTCGAGTCGAGCGGCGCCGTGTGCCACATCGCGAGTAGTCCTCCGGAGCGATGCGCGGGCACAGGGCCGCCGCTCCGGGGCCGAGTCTAGCCTCGACCGCTCACAGGACCCAGGTCGAGGACCGGGCTGCTGCCGCGCGCACGGGCTCCGGACCGAGACGCTCAGCGAGCACGGCAGTCCTCTCGGGCCGCTCGGCCTGGGGCCAGAGGGAGGGATCGACGAGGGCCGGTGTCGTGCTGGGCAGTCGATCGATCAGCGACGCGAGCAGCGCCCCATCGACGGTCTCGTCCTCCCAATCGCGCAGCAGCTGCTCGAGCTGCCGCGCCGTCTCGCAGCCGAGGACCGGATGCACACCGGGCAGCTCGCGCACGAACGCCAGATACAGGACCCGCGCAGCGACACCGAGCTCCCGGGCGAAGCTCTCGATCGTCCGCATCGGATCGGCGAGCTCCGCGAGATAGCCCGGGAGCTGGAGCGAACCGAGATGCGCCACGCCCTGGAGATAGACGCTGCGCACATAGACGATGCGGCCCGCTTCGCGCGCTCGCGGAAAGAAGCCCTGGCGGTAGAGCCGGAGATCGAGCAACGAGGTCGCGACCTGGAGGATCTCGACGTCGGG
>JANNQH010000764.1:0-4155 GCA_031400655.1 Deltaproteobacteria bacterium
GCTCGTATCGGCGCCGAGCACGTGGTCGCCGATCGTCACGTAGCCGTAGCCCAGGTCTTCGATGCCTGCGAGAAACTCGACGAGGGCGCCCTGATCCGTCCCGATCAGGTGTTCGGGGAGATTCGTTCCGAGCTTGACCACGCTGCCGTCCTCCGTTCGTTCGACGGGCCAGTCTGGCACAAAGAACGGGACAGCTCACGAGCCTGCAGACCGACTTCGCCCACGTCGATCGGCCGATCGCGCTCGACCCGACCGGGATCCGCCGTGTTAGGATGGGCGCATGAGCGGACGTCTGGCCGGAAAGATCGCCATCATCACGGGAGCCGGGAGCGGCATCGGGGCGGCAAGCGCGCGCCTGTTCGCGGCCCAGGGCGCGACGGTCGTCGTGAACGACATCGACGCGCAGGCCGCTCGCCGGACCGTCGAGGAGATCGCGGCCGCGGGCTTCCAGGCGGTCGACCACGTCGCCGACGTCACGAAGCCCGAAGAGGTCGAGACCCTCGTCGCCCGCACGAAGCGCGATCTCGGTCGGCTCGACGTGTTCTTCAACAATGCGGGCGGCGCCATCCCCGAGCCGACCGAATCGGTTTCGCTGCTGGAGTACCGGCGGCTGATCGCGCTCAATCTCGACTCGGTCTTCTTCGGGACGCAGTGCGCGCTGCGCGTGATGATGGAGCAGCGCAGCGGCTGCATCCTGATGACGACCTCGGGCGCGGGGCTCCGCGCCGTGCGCCATCTCGCGGTCTATGGCATGGCGAAGGCGGGCGTCATCTCCCTCGCGCGCAGCATCGCCGCCGACTACGGCCGCTACGGCATCCGCGCGAATGCGATCTCGCCGGGGCCGATGGCGACGCCGGGCTTTCTCTCGTGGCTCGCGACCGTGCGCGATGGTCTGCGGCGCTTCGAGGCGCAGGTTCCGACCGGCCGCCTCGGCACGCCGGAGGACATCGCCCAGGCCGCCGTCTTCCTCGCGTCGGACGAAGCGAGCTTCGTCAATGGCGTGACGCTGCCGGTCGACGGCGGCGTCCATGCCGTCTTCGCATCACCCCCGGTCGAGGGGACCGCGCGAGCGGATTGAAAGGCGATCGGAGGCCCGACCGATGATGAAGCTCGCTCTCTTGATCCTCGCGGCGTTCGTGGTGGGCTACGCGATGGGGCGTGCCCGAGGTCGGAGCGAGCGCCCGGTCGAAATCTACACGCGCGACGGCAAGCGGGTGCAATGACGCGACATCGCGCCATGGGATCCTGTACGGCGACCACCACCGACTGGCCCTCGGCTCTCGCCTTCGCGAGCGCCGCGTCGCAGACGCGCAGCGCTGCCTCGCCCGTAATGTGAGCCCGCAGGATCGAACGCTTCATCTCGTCCCCCTCTCCTCGCCCGTCGCCCGCCGCCTCACGGCCGCGCGAACTCGATCGGAAAGCTGAGCCAGCCGCGCACGTACTCCGTGCGGGCGAAGCGAGCCTCTTCGCGGCGCGGCTCGTACTCGGGAATCCGCGCGAGCAGCTCCTCGAGCGCGACGCGCGCTTCGAGCAGCGCGAGCGGCCTGCCGAGGCAGAGATGGAGGCCGTTGCCGAAGGCGAGCGTGCGCGGCGGGCGGCGCTCGTGATCAAAGAGATCGGGCGCGTCGAACTCCCGCGGATCGCGGTTGGCGGAGGCGAACAGGAAGCAGACGCGCTCGCCGACCCGCAGGCAACGGCCGCCGAGCTCGAAGGGCTCGACGACCGTGCGGCCCTGGAACTGGGTCGGCGTGTCGACGCGGACCGCCTCCTGGAAGGCGGCGGGGATGCGGCTCGGATCGCGGGCGACGACGCGGCGCTGATCGGGAGAGCGGGCGAGACGATCGGCGGTCGCCGCGAGCGCCTTCGGGAAGCTGTCGGAGGCGGCGATCAGGAGGTTCACGATCGCGTGCACGAGATCGTCATCGCCGAGCGGTTGTCCCTCGACGCGGCACGCGAGCAGATCGGCGCTGACACCGGTCGCGCGCTCGGGCGCCGCCCGCAGCTCGACCACGAAATCGCCGACCCATTGGTAGAGCGCCGCCGCGGCCTCCGTCGCCTTCTCCGTCTCGCCCCGCTGCCCCGCGCGGCGATGGAAGAACGCATTCACGCGCTGCGACAGCGCGGCCGCATGCTCGAGCGGAAAGCCGACGATGCGACAGGCCATGTGCGAAGAGATGCGCGCACCGAGCTCTTCGGCGACATCGAGGCGACCGACTGCCATGGCCTCGTCGAGGCAGTCGCGGGCGATGGCGCGGATCTCGTTCTCGAGGCGCGCCACTGCGACCGGACGGAAATGCGGCGAGAGCACGGCCCTCATCTCGGTGTGGCTCGGCGGATCCATCTGGCTCGGCATCTTCGGATTCGCGGGGACACCGAGCAGGAGCTGCGACGGCGTGATCCCGCCCGCGACCGAGAGCTTGCGACTTTGGGTCGCGGCCCAGACGTCCTCGAAGCGGGCAAGAAAAGTCGCGCTGAATCGCTCGACGTAATGGACCGGGCTCTCTTCGCGCAGGCGCGCATAGAACGGCTGCGGATCGTCGAGAAATTCTTCGCTGTACGGATCGAGCTCGATCACCGCGCGCAGCTCATTTCCCGTACCGCACCTGCACGTGGCGGCGGCGCTCGGCGATCTGCGCCTCGCGCTGCTCGGGCGTGAAGGCCGGCGTGTCCGCCGGCAAGCTCTTTCGCAGCGCGCCGAGCTCGACCTTCTCGACCGCCGGCAGCTTGTCCTTCGGAAAGCTCGCGAGCGCGCTCCCGTCGAAGCGGATCAGCATCGCCCCCTTCGGCAGCCCCGTCGTGTCGAGCCAGTTCTGGACCCCCGGATCCGAGGCCGCGACGACGAAGCGATAGGCGCCGTCCGCGCTCGCCCGGGCCTGATCCGCGGAGAGGCTCGTCACGCGGTTCGCGTACTCGAGGGAGGAGAACCAGGGATCCGCGAGCTGGATGCCCTGATAGCGCGCGCCGATCGGCCAGACGGTGACGACGAGCGCTTCGCCTTCGGCCAGCTCGAAATGCCCGTTGCTCATGAAGCGGCCCGGGACACCGCCGACCGCAGTCGGATCGGCGGGGGCCGAGAGCGTGTTCGCCGGCCGCGCCTTCATGTAGCTCTCGAGCACGAAATCGGGCCAGGTCGCGACAGTGCGCGTGAGGTCGTCGGCCGCCTTCGAGAGGCGCGCGGCCATCGCGGCCTCGCTGAGCACGGGCTTCTGCCTTCCCTCGAAGCCCACGCGGTCGATGTGGACCTCGCCCGGCGTCTCGTTCTTCCAATCGCTGAAGACCTGGCGCACGATCAGCTCCGTCGCATCCGGCGCGTTCGCAAGCCAGTTGCGCTCGCGCCTCTCGGGCGACAGGAAGATCTCGAAGCGGCCCTCGGCGTCGAGCTCGATGTCCTTGAACGCGAGCGTCGAGACCGAGCGCCCGCCGTTCTTGCGCCAGGGCTCGCCGGCGTAGACCTGAAACTCGAGGCCGCGCTGCCTCCCGAGCGTTCCCCAGATGCGATAGGTCGCATCGCCGCGAATCTGTGTGAAGAGATAACGCTGGTCGGGATTGTCCCCGCCTTCGCGGATCCGGAAATCGAGCACGCGAAAGAGCGGATGGTCGGGATCCTGGATCACGTCCTCTTCGAGCGTCGCGATCAACATGCCCGAGATGAACGCGAAGCCGCTCGCCCGGTTCTTCGGGTCCCGGTAGAAGGGATGGCGCTTCACGATCTCCCCCGACTCGCGCACCGCCGCCGCGAACCGATCGAAGGCCGCCGCCAGGCGCGCATCGTCGTCCGACTGCGAGCCCTCGCCCGCCGCCGATTCAGCCAGCGCAACCGACAACACCAGCGAGAATGCCACCGGCAACGATCCGAGCGCCGCGATCCAGAGCCCTCGTCGTCTGTTCATTCTCATCGCTCCCCGGCCTCAGGCGCGCCGGCCGAGGGCCAGCTGGATCTCGGGATGGGCACGCGCCCAGCGCGAGTGGACCCAGCCGGGCTCGCGCACGAGCTCGAAGTCCGGATGGCGCGCGAAGAGCTCCTCGAACGCGACCCGTGCCTCCATGCGCGCGAGCGAGGCGCCGAGACAGAAATGGACGCCGTGGCCGAAGCCGAGATGGCGCGTGAGCTTGCGCGTCACGTCGAAGCGCTCCGGGTCCTCGAACTCGCGCTCG
>JANNQH010000765.1:0-1764 GCA_031400655.1 Deltaproteobacteria bacterium
CGAGCTCCGCGAAGGGAGAGTCCTTTCCTATCGCAATCGATTCGTCCAGACCCGCGCCCATCGCGGTCTCGCCCGCTATGTCGATCACGAGGGCCATGTCGATTTCACGGCGAGCCCCGCCAACACCCACGTCATCCAGCACGCGGGCCGGATCCTCGCCATCGCCGAGAACGGCTTCCCCTGGCAGGTCGATCGCCGGCTCGAGACGCTCGACTATCACGACTTCGGCGGCCGCCTCAGAGGCCCGATGACCGCCCATCCGAAGCTCTGCCCCCGGACGGGAGAGCTGCATTTCTTCGGCTACCACTTCGCACCACCCTACGTCGTCTACCACCGCGTGGATCGCACGGGCGAGCTCATCGTCTCGCAGCCGATCGAGATCCCGCGCCCGATCATGATGCACGATTTCTCGATCACGCAGGACTACGTGCTCTTCTTCGACCTTCCCCTCGTCTTCTCGTTCGAGGCCGTGGCGCGAGGCGGAATGCCCTACGCGTTCGAGCAGGCAGCCGGAGCGAGGATCGGCATCATGCGGCGCGACGCGCCGGCAGGCGGCGTCCGCTGGCTCGAGATCGAGCCCTGTTATTTTTTCCATCCGATGAACGCCTCGAACGCCGGGGACAAGATCCGCGTCGACGTCGCCCGCTACCCCGAGCTGTGGCGGAACAGCTCGGGCCAATTCGGGTCCGCTTTTCTCCATCGCTACGAGATCGATCTCGCGAGCGGGACGGTGCGCGAGAGCGCGCTCGACGATCTCGCGATCGAATTCCCGCGCATCCGCGAAGATCGAAACGGTCTCCCCAATCGATTCGGCTACGCGGCCGCCACCCGCGACGACGGCGTCGTCGTGGGGGCCGGCCTCGTCCGCTACGACCTCGAGACCGGCAAACGAGAGGTCTTCGACGGCAAGGGAGAATGCCTGCCCTCCGAAGCGGTTTTCGTGCCGGCTTCGGCGGACGCGTCGGAAGGCGCTGCCGAAGGCTCCTCAGAAGGCCCTTCAGAAGGCGACGGCTGGCTGCTCGCCTATCTCCACGACCGCGGCTGCGGGCCGAGCGAGTTCGCGGTCTTCGATGCGACGCGAATCGCGGCCGGTCCGGTGGCGCGCGTGAAGCTGCCGCAGCGCGTGCCGCTCGGATTTCATGGGAGCTGGATCGGCGACGCCTAGCGAGGTTTCCGGCGGGCCCAATCGGCGCGACGCGCTTCGCGCGGTCCCTCGGCGTTCAGCCCGCGAACGCGAGCCACGTTCCGATTGCGACCGATCCCGCCGCACCCGCGCCCCGCAACCACGACAATCCCCGGCCCGCGCCCTGGATCGTGAGCCGGCCCGCGACATGGCCTAGCAATCCGCTTACCCCGATCATCGCGACCGCGACGCCCAATCCGAACAACACGATATACGCGACGGCGAGCCGTGGCGATCGATGGGCCACGGGCAGCAGGGCCAGGATCGGCGCCGAACCCGCGAGCCCGTGGAGCGCGCCGACGAAGAGCGCGCCGTGCTCATGCTGATGGTCCGCACCGGCATCGCGGCGGGCCTGGTGCTCGTGTCCGTGCCAATGCGCATGGGGCAGCATGCCGTCGTGGGCGTGAAAATGCAGATGGGCACGGCGCCGCGCGAGCTCTCGAAAGACGAAGAGACCGAGGCCGATCATGACGAGCCCGACCAGGCGGTCGGCCAGGGCGGCAACCGATCCTGGCAGCGAGCGGCCGAACGCGACCAGCGCGAGCCCGACGGCGAACAGCACGAGGCCGTGACCCAGCGAC
>JANNQH010000766.1:0-1942 GCA_031400655.1 Deltaproteobacteria bacterium
GCATCACGGACCTGCGCCTCTCGAACGATCAGCTCCTCGGCGGCCGCGGCCAGGGCCATCTGCTCGGCCAGGCGCGGCTCGGTCCCGCGCGCCTCGCCCACTGCATGCGCTGGATCGGCCAGGCCGAGACGGCCCTCGAGATGATGGTCGAGCGCTCGCTCAAGCGTTTCGCCCACGGCTCACTGCTGGCCGAGAAGCAGGGCATCCAGTGGATGATCGCGGACAGCACGATGGAGCTCTACCAGTCGAAGTTGATGGTGCTCCACGCGGCCTACAAGATCGATCGGGGCCTCGACTTCAAGAGCGAGGTCTCGATGGCGAAGCACTTCGTGGCCAATGCGCTCAACCGCATCATCGATCGCGCCATCCAGGTCCACGGCGCCCTTGGCTACTCGACGGATACGCCGCTCGCGAAGATGGCCACCCAGGCGCGCTGGGCGCGCTTCGCCGACGGTGCAGACGAGGTGCATCAATGGCGCATCGCCGAGCGGACGATCCAGTCCTGGGTTCGGACCGGGGGTCTGAAGGCGGCGACGGGGGATCTGCCGCTCTGAGCGGGCCGGGGAGGGTGTGCTACGGTGCGGCGCGCCTAAGCACCTATCACCACCCCCCGTTCCCGAAGACCCTGTCTACCCCCGGAGCTGCTCTGCGCCCGCGGGCAGACCCCAATCGAAAACCCGACCATGACCAACACCGACCTGTTTCCCGACCTTCCCCCGCCGATCGCCAAGGCTCTCATGGCGCGCGGCTTCACCGAGCTGACGGCCGTCCAGCGCGCCGTCGTCGATGCCGAGCACGAGGGGCGCGACCTGCGGGTTTCGTCCCAGACCGGCTCGGGCAAGACCGTGGCCATCGGTCTCGCGCTCGCCGCCCATTTCCTCGAGCAGCCAGTAGAGACTGTGAAGCGCAGAAGCGGGGATTCGGCCGCGCATCCGCGGGCGCTCGTGATCGTGCCGACGCGGGAGCTCGCGGCGCAGGTGCGCGAGGAGCTCCGCTGGCTCTTCGCCGAGCTGCCCGGGGCGACCGTCGAGGTCGTGACCGGGGGTACGTCGATCCTGCGCGAGCGCATCGCGCTCTCCCGGCGCCCCGCCTTCGTCGTCGGGACGCCCGGCCGGCTTCTCGACCATATGCGCAACGACGCGCTCGCCTGCGATTCGATCGAGCACGTCATCCTCGACGAAGCGGACCAGATGCTCGACATGGGCTTCAAGGACGAGCTCGACGCGATCCTCGAGCAGCTGCCCGAGAAGCGTTCGAGCCATCTCGTGTCGGCGACTTTTCCCCATGCAGTGAAGGCCCTCGCCGGTCGCTTCCAGAAGGACGCGCTGACGCTGGAGGGGACCAAGCTCGGGGATGCGAATCCCGACATCCAGCACATCGCCTACACCATCCGGCGACACGAGACCTACGGCGCACTCGTCAACGTGCTGCTGCTCGCGGGCGACTCGCGCTGCCTGCTCTTCGTGAACCGCCGCGTCGATGCGACGGAGCTTGCCGAGAAGCTCACGGCGGACGGCTTCGGCGCAGCGCCCTTCAGCGGCGAGCTGCCCCAGGCGCAGCGCACCCGGACCCTCGCCGCGTTCCGAAGCGGGCTGCTCCCGATTCTCGTTTCGACGGACGTGGCCGCCCGCGGCATCGACGTCCCCGAGATCAGCGCCGTGATCCACGTCGATCCTCCCAAGAACCCCGACTCCTACGTCCACCGCAGCGGTCGCACCGGCCGCGCCGGCCGCTCGGGTCGCAGCATCCTGCTCATCGAGGGCGGCGAGGCGCGCAAAGTGAGCCGCATGCTCCAGGCGACGCGGGTGCCGGTCGAGTGGCAGCGGGTGCCCGGGCCCGAGAGCGTCCAGATGGCGCTCGCCGAGCAGGCGCGCAAGCTGCTCTTCACCCGTCTCGAAGAGGCGGCGCCGACCGAAGCGCAGCGCATGGCGGCCAAGCAGCT
>JANNQH010000767.1:0-1509 GCA_031400655.1 Deltaproteobacteria bacterium
GTCCGTCTACGGAATGACGGCGGCGGGGGACACGTCGACGGCCGTGCTCGCCGGTGCGGGCCTGGCCCTCTCGCTCGCGGCCGCTGCGTTTTCGATCGGGGCATCGGCGCGGGCGCGCAGTGGCGCGCAAACGGCCTCCGCTTCCATGGCCGGTTCGGATGTAGGCGCGACGGATTTCCAGTCGGGCACGACGGTCCGCACCGGCTCACTTTCTCCAGGCATGGGTCAGCGGCTCGCCCTCGAGGCCCAGCGCCGGATGGTGCAGCTGGCGCAGTACACCGCGCTCGTGAAGGTCAAGGCGCAGATCGCGGAGATCCGGGCGCAGTTCGCCGGCCGCCTGGGCATCGATGTCTTTGCGGAAGTACTGATCGAGGGACCGCGGCTCCCCCATCCGACACGTCTCTTCGGCCAGCGCCTGCTGCCGAATCGCGTCGAGGTCACGCCCAACGTCGTTCCGACCGGCCGCGGGCCGACGCCATCCGTGATGGCCCCCGTGCCATGGGATCGTTTCCGGATCCACGACTTCATTCCGGTCCTGAGAAACGGTGCGGCGCTGCCGGCAAACTAACGGAAACGGACCCGGAGCTCCCGGGTCGAAGGGGAATCGGGATGGTGCGTAGCTTGCGAATCGCGTGGATCGGATGGCTTTCGTTGCTATTGCTCGCGCTCGCAGGCTGCGACGAAGAGCCGGTGATCGGCCTGTATCCGGTCGAGCTCGTCGATCCCGCCCCGTCGGATCCGTTCGAGACCGATCCGCTGCTCGCTCCGGCGACCCTCGACTGCGGCGATTGCCGCGAGCGAACGATCCGCCTCGCCGGCGGCGACGTTGTGACCATCCGGTCGGCGCCGAAGCCGGCGCTTCTGTTGACCGGCGATCAGGTGGACTTCATCGAGCTCTCGAGCGCTGCAGGGGGAGAGCCGGACGCGGGGGAGGAAGAGTTCGAGGAGCGATTCGGTGTGTACGCTGTGCTCGACCCGTCGGGGCGCGAGGCTTTTAGCGAGTTCGCGGGCGAGCACGCGAGGCGCTTCGTGCTGGTCGAGATCGACGGCCGCCCCGTCGATCTCTTCCAGCCCCTCGGCTGGTCGCGGGGAATGCGAATCGGCGTGTTCGACGACGAGAGGCGGCGAGACATGTTTGTCGAGGCGCTGCCGTTCGCTGCCCAGGAGATACACGGGCGTCGGGCGCCGGCTCGCTAGCACAGGCTGCGTAAAATCTCGCCGATTCAGGGTAGATAGCGATCGAAGGGGTCGCTATGCGAGGAGGATGAAGACGATCGGGCTGACGCGGAAGGTTCGCCATCGGGGCCGGCAGAAGACCGGTTGGGTGTTCACGTTCACGGCGGCGGCATACAGCCGGGTGCGCCTGAGAAGCTTGACGTTCGCCCCCCTGAGCGATGCGGGATGTGGAAAGGGATCAGCAGAAGCGTCCCGAGTGACCCGGTCGGGCCTCGTGGGCTGAGATAGAGGACGCACGCGCAGCACGGCGGGCGCCAACGCCGACCGGCAGCA
>JANNQH010000768.1:0-1553 GCA_031400655.1 Deltaproteobacteria bacterium
CGAGCTCGTCGACCATCCGGCGCAGCGGCGCCGCGAGCGCGTCGTAGGCGGCGTGCATGTTGGCGAAGCAGGTGTCGCCGCCCTGGCTCGGGAGCATCACCGCCCGAAGAATCGAGCCCATCGGAGGTTCGGCCGCGAAGGTATTGTCGCTGTGCCACTCGTCGGCGCCCTCGCCTTTGGGCGCCACCTGGTCGAGCACGATCATCTCGGGATTCTCGCCGTACTTCGGGCGCAGCGGCGGGACGTCGAGCTTGCCGAATTGACGCGCGAAGGCGAGATGCTCCTCGGGCGTGACGTCCTGGTTCCGGAAGAAGAGCACACCGTGGCGCAACAGCGCCGCCTCGATCGCATCGCGGTTGCCGATGGAGAGCGGCTTGCGCAGATCGACGCCCGAAATGATGGCGCCGATGCAGGGATTCACGGGTTTGATGTCGATCATGCTCACCTCGTCGCTCCGCGGGCGATCCCCTCTCCACCCAGAAAAGCGCCCGCGGCCACCGAGACAAGCTCCGGCAGGAATCGCTTGCGTGCATGCGATCGGGATCCCTAGCTTCGGCCCACCAGCGCGCCTCCGCAAGCCTGCGGAGCGCCGGCCCGAAGAGCCTTTTTCGACGGAGGTCGGCGGAGGTCGACGGAGAAAGGGGATCGCGTGATCGTCGACAGCCACGTGCACGTGATCGCGCCGGACCACGAGCGCTATCCCTTCACGCCGCGCCCGCTCTCGGGCCAGTGGTACATCGATGCCCCGTGCTCGACCGAGCAGCTGCTGGTGGCGATGGATGCGACGGGAGTCGACCGCGCGATCCTGGTCCAGGCGGTAGGCGCGTATTCCTTCGATAACGCGTATGCCGCCGACGAGGGCCGGGCGCGCCCCGATCGGTTCGTCTCGGCCGCCTGCATCGATCCCCTCGCCGAGAAGCCCTTCGATGCCGTCGAGTATTGGGTTCGCGAGCGCGGAATGCAGGGCCTGCGGATCTTCGCCGTGTCGCGGACCGACGAGACCTGGCTCGCCGATCCCCGGACCTTCCCGATCTGGGAGCGCGCCCTGTCGCTCGGGGCCCACCTGATCGTGACGATCATGAACCATCAGCTGCCGCATCTGCACCGCTTCATGGACGCCTTCCGCGACGCGCCGATCTCCCTCGACCACTGCGCCTTCCCCGACCCCGCCGCCCCCGAGTCCCTGTTCGCGCTCGCGCGCTACCCGAACCTGCATCTCAAGGTCACGACCCACGTGATCGACGCCGCCATCTCCCACGACGGCGACGCGCTTCCGTTCTTGCGGAAGCTCGTCGAGACCTTCGGCGCCGAGCGCCTGATGTGGGGATCGGATTACAGCCAGACCCACGACCGCAGCTATGCGGAGCTCGTGGCGCTGGCGCGCCGCGCGTTCGACGGGTTGCCGGAGATGGAGAGGGTCGCCTGTCTGGGCGGGACGGCGGCGCGGCTCTGGGGCCTCGCGCCTTGACGATCCAGGACCTGGGAAGTCTCGGCGAGATCGTGGGCGCCGTCGCGACGGTGGCGACGCTGATCTACCTGGCGATCCAGATTCG
>JANNQH010000769.1:0-21442 GCA_031400655.1 Deltaproteobacteria bacterium
CTCGAGCCGTGGCTGCATCCGGCTCTATCCCGAGCACATCGAAGAGCTGTTTGCGCGCGTGCCGGTCGGAACGAAGGTGCGGGTGGTGCACGAGCCGGTGAAGCTCGGCTGGGTCGCGGGAGAGCTCTACCTCGAGGTGCACCCCGAAAAGGATCGCGCCCTCGCCCTCGACGAATCGGGCAAGCTCGAACGCGAGCCGGCCCGCGACCAGCGCGACATCGTCACACAGGCCGCGGGCAAGGATGTCGCCCGTGTCGACTGGGCCCGCGTCGAGCGGGTCTCACTCATCAGCGCGGGCGTGCCCGTTCGCGTCACCGGGCCGGCCGAGCGCTAGTCACTCGCCGCAGTCGGATCCCACTCCGCTGAAACGCCGGCGCCGACGCTCGAGGCCCGCGAGCGTCCCGATCCCCGCGAAGAGCGCCGCCGCGAGGCCCGGCTCAGGCAGTACCCGCACGTCCATCTCCCGCGACGCGTTCTCCGGCAACGAGATCCAGCGCAAGCGGCCGAAGATCGGCGAGGCGCTCTTGAGCCGGGCACGCCATTGGTAGACGCCGCCGGGACTACCCAGGAAGCTCAGGTCCGCACGCACGAGGATATTGTCGAAGCGATTGCTCTTAATCGTGTTCAAGCCGTCGAAATTTTGGCCTAACGGCTTGACCTCGAGCTCGAGCTGGACGCGGCTGCGGCCAGCCGGACTCTTCAATTCGAGGCCAGCGTCGAACCAGCTCGTGACCGAGCCAAGCAGCGCCAGCGGTCCAAGGCCAAAGCCCAGCGATTGGAGCGGTTTCACCGGCGTCCCGCGGCCGTCGTTGCCGAGATGCACGAAGACGCCACCCGCATCGACCGCGACGTCCGACAATCGATAGGCCGCGATCAATACGTCGGAGAACCCGTCCCCATTCACGTCTCCCGCACCCGCGACCGTGTGAGCAAAGTCACAGATGCTATGCGGACAATCCTGGAAGGTGCGAACGGGAGTCGGCACGATTCCGCTCGCGCTTCCATGGAAGATATAGGCCTCGCCCTGCGCGAACCCCTGCGTTCCCGAGTTCCAGTGATCGCCCACGATGAGGTCGCCGAAACCATCCCCATTCACGTCGCCGGCCCCGGCCACGCCATTGCCCATGCGACCTCCCTCGAAGGGCTCGCCGAATAGATTGGTCGCGGAAGTGGAGCTGGGCCCGGCGGCAGCTCCGTGATAGACGCTCGCCATGCCGACCTGAGGGCCGAAACCGGGGTCTTCATCGAACTCCGGAGCGCCGACCACGACGTCGGCAAAGCCATCCCGATTGACGTCCCCGGCGCTCGCGACCGTGATAGCGAATTGTGAACTCTCCTGGATTCCGACGAGTGTTCGAATCGGTGTATCCGAGAGACCTTGCGGAAAGCTCGGGGTCGTCGGGCGACCCAGGTAGATGAAGGCGGCGCCAGCCGCGCCATGGCCGGGCGCGCCGATAATGACATCGCTGAATCCGTCTCCATTGACGTCGCCTGCGCCCGCCACGTCGATGCCGAATTGGGCGTTGGCCAAGGTTCCGTTTTTGACCCAACTGGGCGACGTCGCGAGACCCGACGCGGAACCGAGATACAGCAGCGCCCGACCCGTGTCTGACTGCCCGACATCTTGGAGCGGCACACCGACGATCACGTCGCCGAATCCATCGCCGTTGACGTCCCCGGCACCCGCAACCGACCAACCCAACTTCGAGTTCGACGAGCCGCCCGTCACCGTCCAACCAGCGCTGAAGGCGAGGCCACCCGAGCCGCCCAAGAAGACCTGCGCCCTCCCGGCATCCGGCACGGGGCAATTCTGCCCGATGGGGCACGGAAAGAAGGATCCATCAAAGGTGGGCGCACCAGCGATTACGTCGGCGTAGCCGTCGCCGTTGACGTCCCCTGCCCCGCTCACGCTCCAGCCGAGATTCGCGCCGGCTTGATTCCCCTCGCGGTCATCCGGCAGGACGAGCTCGAGCGGAACGCAGGCGGGACCGCACGAGCCGCCGTAGTTGATGAACACCCGACCCTCGTCGGTCTGCGCTACCTGGCTCTCATGATTGGGGGAGCCGCTCACGATGTCCGTATATCCGTCGTGATTGATGTCTCCCGCGAACGCGACGTTGAGACCAAGAACTGCACTCGGCTGAAAACTGCGGATCGTATAGACCGGAGCGGCGGCGAGAGTCTCGCCGCGGCCGAGATACACGAACGCGACACCGTCCATGGAGAACCCTGCGCCGGTCACGTCGATGCCCGGCGAGCCGACCACGATGTCGGAGAATCCGTCGTTATTCCAGTCGCCGGCCGTGCCGACGGCAACGCCGTAGCTCTCGGCATGGGGCGTGCCGGGAAGCCCAACCTCCGCATACACGACGTCCGTCGCCGGATTGGGGCCCCAGGCACTGGTCGGTCGCCCGAGCAACAGATGGGCGCGGCCGTGCAAAGTGGCGTCCGAATTGTCGCGCGGCTCTCCCATCAGGTAGTCCGCCAGACCATCTCCGTTGACATCCCCAGCCGAGGCCACATCCCAGCCGAGCCAGCCCTTGTTCAGTCCGAAATGGGTCCAGTCGAAGACGTTGACTCCCGGCGCCGGTGAGGCGCCGCGCGTCACAAGAACGGTGCCCTCCGCGGTTCCGACCGTGAACGGGTTGTCGTAGAAGGGCGCGCCCGAGACGATGTCCGCGTAGCCGTCGCCGTCGACATCGCCTGCGATCGCGACGGATGATCCCAACTCCGCCGCCGGTGTGCCGATCTGAAGGCTCCACGCCGCGTTGGCCGGCGTGCCGTCCAGGTCGGAGGCGAGCGTCGCAGAGCCGCGCCACATCAATACGATGCCTGTGTTCGCCGAGATTCCGTCCCACTGAGGCGCGCCCGCGACGATATCGTCGCGCCCATCGCGGTTGACGTCCCCTTCGCTCGCAACGCTGTGTCCGAGCTTCGCACCCGCCTGGTCGCTCTGTGCGATCCATTCCGGGTCAGCCGGCCCGTCGAGGATATTCGCGAGATTCGGACCGCCGAGCCAAACGAAGAGCGCGCCTTCTTCCGCCTGTCCGAAACCGGCATCCGGAATACCAACGATGATGTCGGCGTAACCGTCGCCATTCACGTCCCCCGTGGCGAGGTCCCCTACACCGCTTGTACCGAACGCGAACGTGGCGCCGAAGTTCGCGATGGTTCGTCGCCAATCAAAGTTGGTGTCAGGACCGCTCACGGAGCCGAAATAGGCGCGAACGTTTGCACTGGCTCCCGGATTCGCCCTCTGACCGAGCACCACGTCGTCGCAGCCATCGCCATTCACATCGTCGGCCGCGACCAGCCATCCGAGCTGGGCCTCCGTCTGGGTCGCGGATCCATTGCCCGTCACGAACCAGTCCGGGGGCTCGGAGGGTTGCGGCGGAAGCGTCGAGTCGCCGTACCACACGCCGATCCAACCCTGGTGGGAGGCGACGGGCGTCCCATTCGGAAGGCTCGACGCCAGCGGAGCCCCGATCGCGAGATCCGAGATGCCGTCGCAGTTGAAGTCTCCGGTCGTTCCGACCGAATACCCCAGGTTATTTGTGTTGGGCCCGTTCCGTCGCCAGGCGGCGACGTTGGAGGGCGCCGCAGAGGTCAGACTCGCGGCGGAGAAGAGAAGAACGACCGGAATCAACAACCCGCCCATTCGCATCCAGCTCCGCGTGCACATCGACGCCATTACGACCTCCTGCTGATTTACTTTGCTCCGACGGTCTCGGCTCGCCTCGCTTTGACGGAAGCTCACCTGCAATCCACCGGAGTTGAATCGCCGGACCCTCGAGAATCGGATCACACCATTCAAAAAGTGCGCCTCGATCGGCGCAGCAAATTGCCGTGACGAGCGCCGCAATGCTCGCAAGTCCTCGTCCTAGAATACGAAATTCTCACCTGTCCGGGCTGGAAAATGCAACGCGGCCGCGAAGAAATCGAGCCGTCTCGAAACGGAAACGGATTCGGACCCCGCAAGCATCCGCCCGACCGGGACCAATCGCAGGCCGGCAGGCGCCAGGGTAGACCCATGAACGCGCGACCCATTTCGGCCGAGCGAGTGGCCTCTATTCGAGATCCGACCGCCGCCGCGCGTCTCACCTCCCCGCCAACCCCGCAAACCGCCCCTGCGCCATCCGCACCTTCGCGATGTAGCGATACGCCTCATGCGACCCACATCGCAGCCCCGGCGTGAGCCGCAGCCCCCTTCTCGCATGCGCCGCTCCCGCCCCTGCCCCGCAGAGATGGATCAGCGCCGCGAGATCCTGCTTCTGCCGCAGCGTGGCCCCTCGAACCGGGTGCCGCCGCAGCGCCTGCTCGACGCTCTTTTGCAGGTGCGCCGACGTGAGCTCGATCGCATGCGACGGGACGACGCGGAAGTAGAGCTCGTTCAGCCAGCATGACTTCCAGGCGTACCACGGCCCCTCCTCGACGACACGGTGGTCGTGGATGCAGTAGCGGCTTGCTTCGTCGAATGTGCCGTCGATGATCTGGAACATGCCGACCGCGCTCGAGGCGGGCCGGTAGATGCCGAACGGATCGGTCGTCCAGGCGAAGCGCCAGTAGGTGCGGGCGACGGGGTTGCCCGAGGCTTCGATCTGGGCGAGCGCGGCGAGAAAATCTGCCGTGATGACGGGTGTCGAGTGGCGGCGAAAGAGATGGCCGTAGGCGCGCCAGGTTTCTTCAGGCGTCTTGTGGAGCGAGTCTTCGATCGGGAAATAGAGCTCGGTCGGCTTGCGAATTACCTGATAGGTCACGTTGACGATGATCAGGAGCAGCGCGACGGCCGCCAACCCGATGGGCCACTGGGCGGCGTCGGGGAGACGCCGCCAGGCGCGCACGGCGCGCTGTCGCGTCTTCCTGCTCGAGAGCTTTTTCAGGAGCGCGCGCGGCCGACTCGAACGCCGGGAACGGCGGCGACGCGGTGCGCGCGCGCGGGTTCCCTTCTCGGGACGGCGCGGCATCGCTGCAATCTATCAGAGACTGCGCGCCTTCGAAGGCGCGCGCTTCGATTTGGAGCCCTTCGCACGCAAGCGAAGCGCGACCCGGTCAGCGGTCTCCGGCTGAGCCCGAGGCCTGGGGCGTCGGCGCTGCGGGCAACGTCCGCTCGGCCCACGGCGACACGTCGACCACCTGCAGACCGGCTCCGTCGGCGGTCACGAGATGGCGGCCCATCGCCGAGACGCGGGTTCGCGCTCCGACGTCGACCGTTTCCTCGACGGCGTCGAGGCTACGACTCAGGACCTGCAGTCCGCGCTGCCCGACGAGGTAGATGCGCCCGTCGATCCGCGTCGCATCGAAGACCTCGCCGATCTCGCGGGCGAAGAGCTTGCCGACGACGCGCGGCCGCTCCGCGACGGCGACGTCGATCACGAGGGCGCCGCCCGGGCCGGTCACGATCGCAGTGCGATCGATCACGCGGACATGCGTCGGACCGAAGGTCTTGCCGAGCTTCAGCTGGGCGATCACCCGTTCGTCGACGAGCAGCTCGAGGTTGGAGACGTAGATCGATTCTCCGTCGGCGAAGATCAGCGCATTCCCCGCCGCGCCGATGCCCTGCACGACGCGCCGCATCGCCCGGCGGATCGTGCCCGTCTCGAGATCGATGACCTGCATGCCCTTGGCCCCGACGATGACGATCTCGTGCCCAACCGCAGCAAGTCCGAGGACTCGGCCGATCTCGCCCCGGGGCCAGGACCGCTCCCGCGCGGGCCGTCCATTGTCGAAGCGGACCAGCTCGAGTCCTTCCTCGCCGAAGATCGCGATGCGCTCTCCGATCACGCGGACGCCCGTCCATTTCTTGTAGTCCTCGCCGCGCTCGTAGCCGGCGAGCTTGAAGGGCTTGCCCGGATCGGCGAGATCGAAGAGATCGAGGTCACCGTCCTCGTAGAGCACGACAGTGCGGTCGCCAAAGCCCTCGACGTCGACCACAGGCCGCCCGAGCGCCAGCGGCGGCCGAACCGCGCGGTCGTTATTCCAGCGCGCGAGCGGAACGAAGAACTCCGCCCAATAACGCGGCGCCGCTGCGGAAAAGAGAACCGACGTCCCGGGGACGTGGGCCTTGTCGTCGACCCGGATCTCAAAGCTGCGCTCGGCGATGACGCTGCCGCTCTTCTGTTCGCGCAAAACCAGACGCGTCACGCCCAGGACCGCCGGTCGCGCGAGGCCTCCGGCCGCCGCCCCGGTCACGGTCTCTTCACGATGGGAGACCTCGAGCACGATGCCCGGCCCCGTCGCCGACGGCCCGTCGGGAAGGACGACCAGCTTGATGCCCGAACGCATCGCCAGCTCGGCGATTCGCGCCTCGAGCGTCTGGCGTACGCGGCGCGCCTCGGCCATCTCCGGGTCGATGTCGAAGCGGAGGCCCAGCCGTCCGTCTGCAGAGCCGCGCCGCGCGGCTACGGTCTCGGCAGTGCGCATTGCCTCGGCGGCGAAATCGCTCTCGGGATGCAGGCTCGCGAAATCCGCGAGCTGGACTGGATCGCCGTCGAACGAATGGGCCTCGAGGTAGCTCGCATTGCCGATCGCACGGGCGGCGAGCTTTCCGGACGGAAACTCGGTCAGGAACTCGCGATAGGCCATTGCCGTCCCGCGTGCGCGGGCGAAATCGAAAGAGGGTTGCTCGAGCGCGGGCTTCAGACCCGCGAGCAGAGGGCTCGACGGATGCTTTTTCCGGTAGGCCTCGAAGCCCGCGAGCGACGGGTTGGAGAGGAGCTTGTGGTACTCGAGGCGCTCCCGTGCCTCGGCGGCGTGCTTCGAATCGTCGTGATCGCGCAGGAAGCGGTAGTAGGCGGCGGGGGTGTCCTCTTCGACGGCTCGTTTCCAGGCGCCGCCGACGCAACCCGCAGCGGCCATACCCAGGAGGACCAGCGCGATTCGCAGGCTTCGGAGCCGATTCGGTTGGATGCGCAGGGTCATGGCGAAGCTCTCCCCTTGGCCGCGGATCAGACGCGCGACCCTCGCGGGATCGGCCGGGTCCGAGTTCCACTTGAGATGGCCCGCGGGGCCCGGCCGGACTTGCCTATCGCTGATACGATCGAGCGGCCCTCGAGCCCGATACGAGTCCACTGCGAGCCCTATTTATGTGAGAAGAAGGAGGGATGAGGATGAGCATGCCCCGAGTCGAGACCCCGGTGATCCTGGAAGTGGCCATCAACGGCATGACCTCGAAGTCGAAGAATCCGAATGCGCCGCGCACACCGGCGGAGATCGAGCGCGAGGCGCTCCGCTGCTTCGCCCTCGGAGCCAGCATCGTCCACGCCCACAACAGCGACATCGGCCTCACCGGCACGGCCGCCGCAGACGACTACCTCGCCGCCTGGAACCCGATCCTGAAGCAGCTGCCCGACGCCCTCTGGTATCCCACGCTGACCTCCGGCACGGGCATGGCCGCCAAGCTCGATCACATCGAGCGGATCGCGAAGGCGGTTCCCGTCCCGATGTGCGCGTTCGATCCCGGCTCGACCAACATCGGGGCGCCGGGCCCGGGCGGGATCCCGGTCGGCGGCGTCTATGCCGTGTCGTACGACGACGTGCGCGTTGCCTTCGAGTTCTGCGAGCGACTCGCGATGGGACCGGCGCTCGGCATCTACGAGCCGAACGCGCTGCGCACGACGCTCGCCTGGCTACGCGCGGGCCGGCTGCCCGCCGGGTCGATGGTGAAGCTCTATTTCGGAGGCGAGTACGGACTGATGGCGACCGAGCCGGGTGTGAGCTTCGGGCTCATGCCGACCGAGTCGGGGCTACTCGCCTATCTCGACATGCTGGAGGGCACGGGCCTGCCCTGGTCGGTCTCGGTCTGGGGCGGCGACCTGATGGCGACGCCGATCGCGAAGCTCGCCCTCGAGCGCGGTGGACATCTCCACATCGGCGTCGAAGAGTTCTACTCGAAAGAGCGAAGTCCATCGAACGAAGAGCTGATCCGTGAGGCGAAGGCACTCTGCGACAAGGTGGGTCGCCCGCTCGCCAGCTTCGACGAGACGCGCCGGTTGCTCGCGCTGCCAACGGCGAAGGATCAGGCCGCGCGCTGCGGACTGCGAGCGTGAGCAATCCGAGAGGAGCGATGATGTCCCCGCCCGCGACCGAGAACACGCCTCTCGAGCTCCCGCAACAATTCATGGAGTGGGCTGCGCTCGGATTCCACGGCCTTCGCAGTGCGCTCTTTTTCGGCGAGGGCCTTCCGCTCTTCTGGCTGCAGCGTCCGCCGCGACGCCCCGACCGGGAGGGCGCGCCGGGACCTCGCCAGACGCAGGCGCCCTCGCGTCAGGCCATCGAGATCACCCTCGCCCGGCTGCGCGCCCTGTTCGAAGAGGACGCCCGCCAGATCGGCCGCGGTGTCATCCCGCTCTCCGTTCTCACGCCGCGGGATCCGCTCGGGCACGGCCGGCGTTTCCTACGCATCCTGGGCGACGCGCAGTCGGTTGTCTCCCGTCGAAAGCGTCGCGACTCCCGGGATTTCGGCTCCGCCGCACAGGCCTGGCTCGACGAGCTCCCGGCCTACTATCGCCGCAACTTCCACTACCAGACCGACGGCTACCTCTCCGAGCGCTCGGCCGATCTCTACGAGCACCAGGTCGAGCTGCTCTTTCGAGGCGGTGCCGACGCCATGCGGCGCATGCTTCTTCCACCGCTGCGCGCGCATTTCGGCGCCTCGCACGATGGCCACGGGCTGCATCTGCTCGAGCTGGGCTCCGGTACCGGCAGCGCCACCCACGCCGTCGCCCGCGCCTTCCCGCGTGCCAAGATCACCTGCCTAGACCTCAGCTTTCCCTACACGTGCCACGCCCGGCGCCAGCTCGCCGGCTACGACCGCGTCGAGTGCGTGCAGGGTAATGCCGCCGCGCTCGATTTCGCGGACGGCCGTTTCGACGCGGTCTACTCCGCTTTCTTGTTCCACGAGCTGCCGCTGCCGGTGCGCGAGCTCGTGCTCGACGAGGCGCGGCGGATCCTCAAGCCGGGGGGCTTCTTCGGTCTCGTCGACTCGCTCCAGAAGGGCGACGACCCGGAGCTCGACTGGGCCCTCGACTTCTTCCCGCGCGAGTTTCACGAGCCCTACTACGCGCACTACGCCAGCCACGCGATGGAAACGCTACTCGAGCGCGCGGGCTTCGAGTCCCAGACACACGGGACGGGCTATCTCGCAAAATGGCTTGCCGCCCGCGCACCGAAGGCGGCGACGACCCCTCCGAAGCCGACCCGCCGAGCAGCGAAGTCCGCGACTCGCCGCCGAAGCGCCCGCGCGGACGCCGACATGACCGCCGGCGCTCAATCCGCCGAATAACCAGGATTGAACTTGATCCGCCGCCCGGCGGTCCAGCCCGCGTCGACGGGATAATCCGCGCCGCTGCACGAGAGGCTCTCGTCCGACGCGAGGAACAGGATCATGCGCGCGATGTCGCGGATGATCTCGATGCCCGGGCGCTTCTGGTTATGCGGGATCACGTCGTGGGTGAAGGCGAGGGTCTGCATCGGGTCGATGCCGGCCGGGGTAAAGGCGCGGCGCATGCCGGGTCCACCCGCTTCGGGACATACGGCGTTCACGCGGATCCCCATCTGCCCGAGCTCCAGGGCCGCGACGCGGGTCAATCCGCGCAGTCCCCATTTGGTCGGGGCATAGGCCGCGAGGCCGTTCTTCGCCGACAGCCCATCGACCGACGACACGTTGACGATCGAGCCGCCCCCCGCGGCCTGCATCTCGCGGGCGACCGCCTTGATTCCGAGAAAGGGCCCGAGCGTATTGACGCGCCAGAGCCGTTCGACGACCTCCATCGGCGTGTCGACCAGGGCCTCGATATGAAGCAGACCCGCATTATTGACGAGAACGTTCGGCCTTCCGAAGCGCCGGATCGTCTCCTCCATCACGTTCGCCCAGCTCGCCTCGTCGGTGACGTCGAGACGGACAAAGGCGGCGGCGGACCCGATCTCGGCGGCGGTCTTCGCGCCCTCCTCGCTGAGCACGTCGGCCACGATGACCTTCGCCCCTTCGTCGGCGAACAGGCGCGCTGTCTGCTCGCCGGTGCCACGGGCGGCGCCGGTCACGATGGCAATCTTTCCCTCGAGGCGGGGCATGGAGTCTCCAGACGGATGCGATCGGGGCACGGAGATTCGCGCGGGCGGACGGTAGGAGGTCCGTCCCCGACTCGAAAGCGGGGCCGCTAGACTGCCACGCATTATTTCGCTGCGAGGTATGCGATGAAGCGAGCCCGATTCTCCGAGCTGTGCCCGACCGAGTCCACGTTCTCGAGCAGGACTCCACACCGCCGCGCTCGGCGGTCGATCGCCGCGCTGGCTCTCGGGCTCGGGGCGCTCGTCATCTCGGTCGATGTCGTCCGCGCCGCCGAGGCCAGCTGGAGTCTCGACCGGGAGAAGGACGGCATCGTGGTCTACACCCGACCCGTCGAAGGCTCCGGTATCCGGGAGTTCAAGGGCAGCGCCCTCGTCGCGGCCCCCGTCGAATCGATCCGCGCAGTGCTGCGCGATGCGGACCATTTCAAGGACTGGTTTCCCAACACGATCGAATCCCGCCTGCTCGCCCGCGAGGGCAACGTCGCCTACCAGTACTCCGTCCTCGATCTGCCCTGGCCCGTCTCCGATCGCGACAACGTCTTCCGCAGCGAGACGGAGACCGACCCGGCAACCGGCCGCATCTCGATCCAGGTCAGCGCCGCCCCCGACTATCAGCCCGAGCAACCGGAGCGTGTGCGCGTCCGCCGCGCCCGGGGGCAGTGGCTGCTCGAGCCCGTCACGCCAAGCCAGACGCGGGTCACCTTCACGATGCACCTCGAGCCCGGCGGCGGCGTCCCCCAGTGGTTGATCAATACGCAGGTGGTCGAGACACCCTTCGACGCGCTGACGAACATGCGCGACGCCGTCGCGGGGCGTTAGGCCTTGGCCACCGACAGCGCGGGCAGGAGCACGGACTCCGCTGCGCGACGCCGTCCGTCCGACGACTGGCTCGTCGTCTACGGCTCGCTCATGCGAGGTCTGCCGGACCGCGACGCCGGACAGGACCTCCTCGATCAGCTGGGCATCGGCGCAGGGTTTCGGCGCGTCGGGGTCTGTCGCGTTCCCGGTGTGCTTTTCGACCTCGGGCCCTATCCGGCTTTGCGACCGGCCCGGAGCGAGGCGGATTCGGTGTGCGGTGAGCTTCACGCGGTTCTCGATCCCTGCGCTCTCGAGCGACTCGACGCGTTCGAAGGCTTCGACCCGCAGGACCCCGCCGGCTCGGACTATCTCCGCGAGCGGATCGAGCTGCTCGAGCCGCGGGGCATGCGCGCCTGGATCTATGTCTACAACCGCGAGCCCGAGGTGAGTCGCCGGGTCATGCCGGGAGATTGGCGCGCGCATCTGGCGAAGCGCCTCGCCAGCGCGCACGATCCCGATTCACGGTAGAACTGAGGCCCGGCTCCGAACGCTCGCGTCTCGTGGTGGCCTTGACTGGGGGGACGGCTCGATGGGATTCTTGATCCGCATGGCGATCACCGCGCTGGGGCTGTGGCTCGCGTCGCGCCTCGTATCCGGCGTCTCGATCGACGGCCCTCTCACCTTCGTTTTCGCCGCCCTGCTGCTCGGCGTCGTAAACGCCGTGGTGCGGCCGATCGCGTTCGTCTTGACCTTGCCGATCACGCTGCTCTCGCTCGGGCTCTTCCTGTTCGTGATCAACGCTGGAATGGTCGCGCTGGTGGCCTGGCTGCTCGAGGGATTTCGCATCGCCGGCTTCTGGTCGGCTCTGCTCACCTCCATCGTCGTCGGCCTGACGGCCTGGATCGGCAACGCCTTCGTCGGCGAAAAGGGTCGCTACGAGCTCGCGGTGGTGAAGCGCCGGGTCGAGTGAGCCGGCTGCCCGCTCTGGCATGATGGCGGCGACCCGAGTGGGTCAATGGCCCTGCTTCGATTGGCGCTTCCAGATCGGCTCGAAGGGGACCTTGCCGGTCATCTGGTCCGGCTGCGCCCCGCCGAGGTGGTGGACCGGGCCGGGGTAGCCCATCACCTGCCAGCCGACGTAGTCGCGGTTTCCGCCGTAGCGCGGGTCGAGCACGAAGCCCAGGATCGTGTGCATCCGGATCGTCGCGAAGAACACAGTGGGATCGGCGACCTGCGCGTCCCACCCGGAAATACGTCCCTCCTCGAGGGCGGCGAGCAGCTCGTCCTGCCGCTCGGGCGCCAGCTCGACGAAGCCGCGGCTCTTCGGTCCGTGACAGATCCGGTCGAGCTCGCGGAGCGCCGCGCGATAGCTGGGCAGCGCCGCCGCGTCTTCCGCCGCAAGCGCCTTGTCGATGAAGTTGACACAGCCCGCCTCGACGGCCCCGGGAACGTCGTCGGTCGGCAGGATGCGCGCCGTGATCGCTTCGACCTGCTGCCACTCCCGCGCCGTGAGCACCCGCGGCAGCTTGTCCGCCTGCGCCGCCGCCGCGGCGAGTGGCCGCGGCAGCGATGCGGCAATCCAGAGCCCCGCACTGCCGGCCAGGAACGCGCGGCGCGAGAGGACCTCCGCGAGAGCCGTGCGGGAAGCGTCGCTCGTCATGTCAGCGACTCCTTCCGGCCGAGGCGCGCGAGAAAACCCGCCGCCATCCGCTCCGCGTTCGCGAAGATCGTGAGCGTCGGGTTGTAGCCAGAGGCGGAGGGGAAGCAGCTGCCATCGGGGATGTAGAGGTTCGGGACCTCGTGGCTGCGGCCTTCGCGGTCGACGACGGATTTCGCGGGATCGCTGCCCATGCGACAGCTGCCGAGCAGGTGGCCGGTGCCGCCCTTGGCCTGCGTGAAGTCGTAACGGAAGGTCTTCGTCGCCCCCGCCGCCTCGGCGATCTGCACCATCGTCTTCTCGAATCCGCGCGCCAGCGCCAGATCGTTCGGGTGGCTCTGGTGGGTGATGCGCGGGAGCGCAACGCCGTCGGGGTCGACGTGGTCGGGATCGAGATCGACGCGATTCTGGAAGCGCGCGAGATCCTCACCGATCGAGATCAGCGCGGCGAGCTGCGGATAGCGCCGCAGATAATCCTTCAGCGGCTTGCCCCAGGCACCGGTCTTGCGGCCGAGATAGTCGGGCGCCTTGTACGCGGCCCAGAGCGGCCCCGGCTCCGCCGCCTCGCTCACGACCGCCCCGCGGATGAAGCCGCGCTTCGCGTTGCTCGCGTGAAAGTCGTCGATCGAGAGCATGCCGGCGGGACCGAAGGCGCCAAAGGATTCTTCCGGCAGCTCGAAGCCCACGTACGAGAAGATGTGGAACATGAGATTGCGGCCGACCAGGCCCGAGCCGTTCGCGAGCCCAGCTGGAAAGCGCGCCGAGCGCGAGAGCAGCAGCAGGTGCGGAGTCGCGATCGCGCCCGCGGCGAGCACGAAATGGCGTGCGCGGACCTCCCCCTCCCGCCCATCCGCGGAGCGAGTCCGAACCGACCGCACGCGCCCATCCGGGCCGACCACGAGCTCCATCGCCCGCGTCCCCGTCCGCAGCTCGAGGCGTCCGGTCGCCCGGGCCGCGGGAATCTGGATCGAGAGCGTCGAGGCCTTGGCCTGGGTCGGACAGCCGAAATTCGAGCATTGCCCGCCGTTGAGACAGCTCCCCCGCCCCGCGTAGGGACGCGAGTTGATCGCGAGTGGCGTCGGAAACGGATGTAGCTTGAGCGCCTTCGCGCCGCGCTCGAGGGCGAGCGTCGCGCGCCGCGGCGGGTGCGCGGGATTCGGGTAGCCACGACGGCGCGCAGCCTCGAAGGGATTGGCACCGGCGCGACCCGCGAGACCGAGGCGCTGCTCGGCGCGCTCGTACCAGGGCTCGAGCTCGGCATAGTCGATCGGCCAGTCCGCGAGATTCGCGCCTGCGACGGGGCCTTCCTGCGACAGCAGACGGAAATCGTCCTCGCGGTAGCGCCAGCTCTGACCGCCCCAGTGCGCGGTTCCCCCGCCGACACATTGCGCGAGCATCGTCGAGCGGCCGAGGCGCGCGACCTCAGACTCCGTCTCTCGCAGTGTGTCGCGCCAGTCCGGGGCGAAGCCTTCCCCGCGGTGCGTGTTGGTCCATTCGTCGTGGTGCATGAAATCGGCGGGACCGAGCTCCGGGCCACGCTCGAGGGCGACGACCTCGAGTCCGGCGCGGGTGCACGCGTCGATCCAGACGCCACCGGCGGCGCCGGTGCCGATCACACAGACGTCCTTGACTTGCGCCTTCCCCATGCGGCGATGCTAGCCCCGGCGGTGCGGGCGCCGCTCGGATTGGTAGAGTGCGAAGGGCAACCCTCGCAAGGATCCCCGCATGCACGAGAAGCTCGCGTCGTGGCTGTTCTTTCCCGTCGTGCTCATCGTTTCGCTGATCGCCGGCAACAACCTCGTCGAGGCCGGTCGCGATCCATCGGTGGTCCTGCTGGCATCGGCCGGGGTGATCTTTACGGCCGAGCGGCTCTTCCCGAATCTCCCGAGCTGGAATCGCTCCCATCGCGACGTGCTCGTCGACATCTGCCACGCCGTCGGCGTGGCCCTCGCCTCGTACGCCACGCGCGTGGTCGTCCCGCCGCTCGTCGGGCCCGCCGCCGCCTGGCTGGTCCCCCTCGGCACCGCGAAGCTCTGGCCCGCTGACGCGACGCTGCTGCTCCAGCTTCCCCTCGCCATGGTCGTGGCCGAGCTGTTCCAGTACTGGAGCCATCGCTTCTCCCATACCTGGGAGCCCTTCTGGCGACTGCATGCCACACACCACAGCGCCCCGCGCCTCTATTTCTTCAACGCCGCTCGCTTCCATCCCCTCGACATCGTGATCGATACGACCGCGGGGCTGATCCCGCTGACGCTGCTCGGTGCGCCGCCCAAGGTGCTGACGCTCTTCGCACTCGCGACGGCCGTGCTCGGCTACCTGCAGCACTCGAACGTGCGCGTCGTGCTCGGCCCTTTGAACTACGTCTTCTCGATGGCCGAGCTCCACCGCTGGCACCACGCGAAGAATCTCGCCGAGGCCAACACGAACTACGGCTCGAACCTGATCCTCTGGGATCTCGTCTTCGGCAGCTTCTTCTGGCCCCGCGATCGCAAGCCGCCGGAGGACATCGGCATCCCCGACCTCGCAGCTTTTCCGCAGACGTACTGGGCACAGCTCACGTCGCCCTGGCACTGGCGGAAGATCCAGGCCGAGAGCCGCGCTGGCCCCGCGGGCTCTCAGGATGACGCGGAAATTCCCGCCCTGGTCGCGTGAACCTCGCTCGACCCCCATTGACTCGCGGGTTCGATCCGGCCATTCTGCCGGCCCTTCATGAGCGCGCCCGCAGCTTCATCGAACGTTCGCGTCATCGTGTGGTTGGCCATCTCCCTGGCCTTGCCGCTTCCGTGGCTATTGGCGAACGAGGGTGCCCTCGGAAACATCGCGATCGCGAGCCTGACGGGCATAGCGATCGTCGGCGCCGCCTTCCTGCTGTCCTGGTCGGTGGAGCTCGGCGAGCAGGACATGCCGCAGTCGCTGGCCCTGCTGGTGCTCGCGCTGGTGAGCGTACTGCCGGAATACGCGGTGGATTTGACCTTCGCGATCAAGGCCGCCGAGGATCCGCAATACGGCCACTACGCGGTGGCCAACATGACGGGCGCCAATCGATTGCTGATCGGTCTGGGCTGGACCTCCGTCGTATTGGTCGCCTGCTGGCGCGCGCGCACCCAGTCCCTCCTGATCCCCGTCCATCATCGCCTCGAGATGCGCTTCCTGCTCTACTCGACGCTCTACTCCTTCACGATTCCGTTGAAGGGCGAGCTGAACCTGATCGACGCGATCGTGCTTCTTTCGCTCTTCATCGCCTACGTGGTGGCCGCGTCGAAGGGCCATCGCGGCGATTCCGAGCTGGCGGGTCCCGCCGCCTGGATCGATGCCAAGACGAATACGCTGGGCCGGCGCGTGGTCGCGATCGCCCTGCTCGTCTACGCCGCTTTGGCAATCTTCCTGTCGGCCGAGCCCTTCGCGGAGAGCCTCGTCGAGCTGGGTCATGGGCTACCGATCGACGAGTTCCTGCTCGTCCAGTGGGTCGCTCCGCTCGCTTCCGAGTCGCCGGAGTTCCTGGTCGCCCTGATGTTCGCCTGGCGGATGCGCGGGGACCTGGGAATCGGGGCGTTGATCTCGTCGAAGGTCAATCAGTGGACGCTGCTGGTGGGTGCCCTTCCGATCGCATTCATGTTGGCGTCTGGGGCGCTGAACGGCCTGCCCCTCGATTCCCGCCAATCCGAAGAGCTCTTCCTCACCTCCGCCCAGTCGCTGCTCGCGCTCATCCTGATCGTCGATCTCGATTTCTCTCGGGTCGAGGCGATCTCGCTGACCGGGCTCTTCTCGGTCCAGCTCGTGTTTCCCGACGCGGAGGTCAGGCTCGCCTTCGGCGTCCTCTACATCGTGTTGGCCCTGGGCTTGCTGGCCCAATCGCAACCCCGACGTCAAGCAATCTTCGCCCTGCTCCGATACCGCAGCTGACGCCCGCTCGGGGCTCGGGGTATGCTGCGCCTGCCCTCCCCTGGTATCCGGGCGACGTCGCATTCGCCGACGTTCGCCGGCTTTCGTCGTAGGAGGGCGCCTTCCATGTCCGGCTCGCTGCTTGCCCGCAAGACCATGACCGCCTTCGAATCCGACCTCGCCCACCAGGGCCCGACACTCCGGCGCGCGCTCGGCGCCACGGATCTCGTGCTACTCGGCATCGGCTGCATCATCGGGACCGGGATCTTCGTGCTGACGGGGGTCGCGGCGGTGCACCACGCCGGCCCGGCGGTGATCGCGTCGTATGCGATCGCGGGCGTCGTGTGTGCGCTGGCGGCGCTCTGCTACTCGGAGTTCGCCACGATGCTGCCCATCTCGGGCAGCGCCTACAGCTACGCCTACGCGACGCTCGGCGAGCTCGTCGCCTGGATCATCGGCTGGGATCTGATCCTCGAGTACGCGCTGGCGGCGAGCGCCGTCGCGGTCGGCTGGTCCGGCTATGTGCGCGACATCCTGCGAGGCTTCGGCATCGAGATTCCGACGGCGATCGCGGGCTCACCGGGAACGCTGCCGGGCGCGGTCTTCAACCTGCCGGCGTTCCTGATCCTGCTCTTGATGACGGCGCTGCTCGTCGTCGGGATTCGCGAGAGCGCGCGGGCGAACGCGGTGATCGTCGCGATCAAGCTCTTCGTCGTGTTCTTCGTGATCGCGGTCGGCGGCTTCTACGTCACGCCCGCCAATTGGAGCCCCTTCGCTCCCTTCGGCCTCCACGGGGTCGTGACCGGCGCCGCCACCGTCTTCTTCGCCTACATCGGCTTCGACGCCGTCACGACCGCCGCCGAGGAATCGCGCAATCCCGAGCGCGACATGACGATCGGGATCATCGGCTCCCTGGCCGCCTGCACGGTCCTCTACCTGGCCGTCGCTGCCGTCGTGACCGGCATGGTCCCCCTCGGCCAGATCGACACGTCTGCCCCCGTCGCCCAGGCCTTCCGCAGCCACGGCCTCGATTTCGCCGGCGGACTCATCTCGGCCGGGGCGATCGCGGGCCTCTCGAGCGTACTGCTCGTGCTGCTGCTCGGTCAGTCGCGGATCTTCTTCTCGATGTCGCGAGATGGCCTGCTGCCCGGAGTCTTCTCCGCCGTCCACCCGCGCTTCGGGACGCCCCACGTCGCGACGATCGGCGTCGGCGTCATCGTCGCCGTGATCGCGGGCTTCGTGCCGCTGAAGGAGCTTGCCGAGCTCGCGAACATCGGAACGCTCTTCGCTTTCGTCGTGGTCTCGATCGGAATTCTGGTGCTGCGCCGCACCGAGCCCGACCGCCGCCGGCCCTTCCGCACGCCGTGGGTGCCCTTCGTTCCGCTGCTCGCCGTCGCGGGCGCCTTCGGCCTGATGACGGCCCTGCCGAGCGCCACCTGGATCCGATTCTTGATCTGGCTCGCGATCGGCCTCGTCGTCTATTTCGGCTACAGCCGTCACCACAGCCGTGTGGGCCGCGCCTACTAGTGGCCGGTCCCGGAAGCCGGCCTTCGATCCGTCCGCTCTTCATTGCACTCGGTGTTGCGCTCTTCCTCGCCCTCTGGCTCGTCGACACACCGCTGCGGCATGTCGGCGATTTCGGCGCTCGACCGGCGCTGGCCGCCGCGCTGACGGCGACGATGGCTTTCTGGTGGATCAGCGAGGCGCTGCCGATGTACTGGACGGCCTGCCTGCCGCTCTTGGTCGTGCCGCTCTCGGGCATCCACGGCGAGAGCCTGTTCGCGAATTGGACGCGGGCGCTGCTGCCCTATCTCGATCCCTACGTCTTTCTGTTCCTCGGCGGCATGGGAATCGCGGCTGCCATGCAGCAGTGGAACCTTCATCGACGGATCGCGCTCGCGATCATGGGCGCTGTCGGCACCGAGCCGCGCCGCCTCTTATTAGGCCTGCTACTCGCGACGGCCTTCGTCTCCCTCTGGATCTCGAACACCGCCACCGCCGCCATGATGTTCCCGATCGGCCTCGCGATCATCTCGGAGTTCGAGCATCAGTCGGGACGGCGCCTGGCCGGTTACGGCGCCGCCCTGATGCTCGGGATTGCCTACGCCGCGAACCTCGGCGGCATCGGCACGAAGATCGGCACCGTCCCCTCCGCCCAGCTCTCGGGCTTTCTCGCGCAGCGCGGCGATGAGGTCGCGTTCCTCGACTTCATGCTGCTCGGCGTGCCTTTTGCGGGCGTCTTCCTGCTCGTCGTCTGGGCCGCCCTCTGGCGGATCGGGCGCGAGGACGCTCCCGACGCCGCGGAGGCCGGCCGCGCGCTGGCGAGCGAGCGCGCGCGGCTCGGGCCGATGCAGCGGGCCGAGTGGCTCGTGCTCGCTGTCTTCCTGACGACGGCGCTCGCCTGGATTGCGGGGCAGCCCATCACCACGGCGTTGCAGGCGGCAGGTGTCCCCGCAAGGACGGCCTTCGTCGAGGCCGGCGCGGCGATGCTCGCGAGCGCCGTGCTGATGCTGGTCCGGTCCGGCGGGCGCGCGGTGCTCGAGCCAGCCTCGCTGCGAAGTCTGCAATGGAAGACGCTGCTCCTGATCGGTGGCGGCTTCTCGATGGCCGCCGCGATCGACGGCTCGGGCCTCGCGGGGTGGCTCGGGACCGCAATCGGCGGCTTGCGCGATCTGCAGCCGATGCCCCAACTCGTGCTCGTCAGCGTCGCGGCGGTCGCGATCTCGGCGTTCGCTTCGAACGCGGCGACGGTCGCGGTGCTGCTGCCGATCCTCGCCACGACGGTCGCCCCCGCGCAGGTCGACCCGGTGCTCTTCGCCGCCACCTTCGCCGCGTCGTGTGATTTCGCGTTGCCGGCGGGCACGCCGCCCAACGCGATCGTGTTCGGCTCCGGCTACGTGACGATTCCCTTGATGGCGCGCACCGGCGTCGTGCTCGATCTGTTGGCGGCGCTGTGGGCGGCGCTCTGGTGTGGGCTGATGGTGC
This sequence comes from Deltaproteobacteria bacterium, assembly GCA_031400655.1. Taxonomy (GTDB): domain Bacteria; phylum Myxococcota_A; class UBA9160; order UBA9160; family UBA4427; genus UBA4427. The sequence continues at coordinate 19,388 of JANNQH010000769.1, forward strand.
CACTCGTCCTTTGAAGCTCGCCCATTGCCTGGCCGGAACGGGCTGGCAACAATTCGAACGCACGCAGGGCGAACGGAAGACGGGCGAGCGGGTCGGAGGGATCGGAGGGATCGGATGCGCGGGCTGAAAGCACTGCTCTGGATCGCGGTCTCGCTGGTCGGCGCCGGTTCCCTCGGAACGATCGCGCTCTCCCGCGGCGAGTCGCTCTCGAGCGCCTGGTTCCTGGTCGCCGCGCTCTGCATCTACGCCCTGGGCTACCGCTTCTACTCGCGCTTTCTCGCATTCGACGTCTTCGCCCTCGATGCGAAGCGCGCAACGCCCGCCGTGCGACTCGCCGACGGCAAGGATTTCATCCCGACCAATCGCTGGGTCGTATTCGGCCACCATTTCGCTGCGATCGCGGGACCGGGCCCCCTGGTCGGGCCGATCCTCGCAGCCCAGTTCGGGTATCTGCCCGGCACCCTCTACATCGTGATCGGCGTCGTGCTGGGCGGAGCGGTACAGGACTTCACGATTCTCGTCGGATCAGTGCGAAGGGACGGGAAGAGCCTCGGTCAGATGGTGCGCGAAGAGATCGGGCCGATCGGCGGGGCGGCGGCGCTGGTCGGTGTGCTCGCGATCATGATCATCCTGATCGGCGTGCTCGGGCTCGTCGTCGTGAACGCCATGTTTGGCAGTCCCTGGGCGACCTCGACCGTCAGCGCGACGATCCCGATCGCCCTTTTGATGGGCCTCTACATGACGCACATCCGGCCCGGCCGCGTACTCGAGGCGACGATCCTCGGCCTCGGCCTCGTCGTCCTCGCCGTCTTCGGCGGAAGCTGGATCGACGAGAGCGCGGCGCTGCGCAGCTACTTCGACCTCGATAGACGCACGCTCGCCCTCTCGATCATCGCCTACGGCTTCATCGCGAGCGTCTTGCCCGTCTGGCTGCTGCTCGCGCCCCGCGACTACCTCTCGGCCTTCATCAAGATCGGGACGGTGGCGCTGCTCGCGGCGGGCCTGCTCATCGTCCATCCCCCCGTGAAGCTCCCCGCGATCACGCAGTTCATCGACGGCACCGGCCCCGTCTTCGCAGGCAAGCTCTTCCCCTTCGCCTTCATCACGATCGCCTGCGGCGCAATTTCGGGCTTCCACGCGCTGATCTCTTCGGGCACGACGCCGAAGCTCCTCGCCAGCGAGCCCGACGCGCGCATGATCGGCTACGGCGCGATGTTGATGGAATCCTTCGTCGCCATCATGGCGCTGCTCTCGGCGGCGGTGATGGAGCCCGGCGTCTACTTCGCGATCAACTCGCCAGCGGCGCTGATCGGGACCACGGTCTCCGAGGCGGCGACGACGATTTCGAGCTGGGGCTTCCCGCTCGATGCCGCAAGCCTCGAGCGCCTGACTCACGAGATCGGCGAGCACTCGCTCCTCTCCCGCACCGGCGGTGCTCCGTCCCTCGCTGTCGGCATGGCCGAGATCTTCTCGCAGGTCCTCGGCGGCCCCGCGGTCAAGGCCATCTGGTACCACTTCGCGATCATGTTCGAGGCGCTCTTCATCCTGACGACCCTCGACGCGGGCACCCGCGTCGGCCGCTTCATGGTGCAGGATCTGTTAGGCCATCTCTACGCACCTCTCGGCCGAACCTCGTCGCTCCCCTCGAACCTGCTGGCCTCGGCCCTGATCGTCGCGGGCTGGGGCTACTTCCTCTACCAGGGCGTCGTCGATCCGCTCGGCGGCATCAACACCCTCTGGCCGCTCTTCGGAATCGCGAACCAGCTACTCGCGGCCACCGCCCTCGCCCTCGCCACGACGATCGTGCTGAAAACCGCGCGACCGATCTACGCGATCGCTCCGGCGCTGCCGCTCGTCTGGCTGCTCTCGGTCACGATGACGGCGGGCGTTCACAAGATCTGGAATCCCGACCGGCGGATCGGATTCCTCGCCCAGGCGGATCATCTCGCCAGCCAGCTGGCCTCGGGCGTGATCGGGTCCGACAGGCTCGCGGAGACGCAGGTGCTGATCTTCAACAACCGGCTCGACGCGGCGGTGACGGGGCTCTTCATGGTG
>JANNQH010000770.1:0-2011 GCA_031400655.1 Deltaproteobacteria bacterium
GGGTGGTGGGCCTACCGAAGGCGAAGGAGCTCTTCATGACCGCCCGCCGCTTCGATGCGCAGGAGGCGTCCCAGATGGGACTCGTCAACCAGGTCCTGCCGAAGGCATCGCTCGCTGCATTCGTACGCGAGCAGGTCGAGCGGATTGCGGAGAATGCGCCGCTCACCTTGCGGGCCGCCAAGCAGGCATTCCTCGACCGCGGGCGCCCCGAGAGCGCACGAGATCCCGAGCGTGTCCAGGCGGCCATTCGCGCCTGCTTCGAGAGCGAGGATTACGCCGAGGGCGTCCGCGCCTTTCTCGAGAAGCGCCCGCCCTCGTTCCAGGGCCGTTAGGCGAAAACCGCTCTCCTGCACGCGACCCGCACGCCGCCTGCCGTTTCCCACGCAGATCGATCGCACGATGGGCCCGCGACCCGCGCGGCAGCCCCGCATCCCGTCGCTGCACCTCAAGGCCCCAGCCAGCCGGGCCGATTCGGTTCTTCTGATGAGGCAATTCGCCGCGTTTTACCGCACGGGCAGCGCCCTGCTGCCGACCCTCGCCGTCTTCGCACTGGCGTTGGGGGCACAATCGCTCGGCCTCGCCGATCGCCTCGATCACCGCCTGCACGACGGCCTGCTCCGCCTCGTCCCCCGACAAACACCCGCGCCGCCCGCGAGCCTCCCCGACGCCGTCGTCGTGACGATCGATCCGCGCAGCCTGCGCGCCCTCGACGACTGGCCCTGGCCGCGGCGGATCTACGCGACGGCGATCGAGCGTCTCGAAGCGGCGGGTGCCCGCGCGATCGCCTTTGACATCGATTTCTCGGTGCCCTCGAATTCCGAAGACGACGCACTGTTCGCAGCAGGCATGGCGGCGAATGGGCGCGTCGCCCTCGCGACGTTCTCGCAGACCGAGACGATGCCGGGCGGCATGACGCTCGAGATCGTGAACCGCCCGATCGAGGCGCTCGCGCGGTCAGCGGCCGCGCTCGGCAGCGTGCTGGTTCCGATCGAGTCGGACGGCGTCGTTCGCCAGGTGCCCCGGACGAACACGATCGGCGGGACGCGGATTCCCTCCCTCGCCCGGGCGGCCCTTCGCCTCGCAGCCCCCGAATCCCTGCACGGCGCGATCGATACGGCCGGCGAGTCGAGCGACGAGGCCCACGCCGACTTCCGGCGCGCCCATCCGCCGATCCCGACCCTCGCCTTCGTCGATCTCGTCGAAGGCCATTTCGATGCGAGCCTCGTCGCCGGACGCGCCGTTTTCATCGGGGCGACCGCCGCCGAGTTCCAGGATCTCTGGGCGACGCCGATCGATCCCGCTCTCCCCGGCGTGATGATCCAGGCGATCGGCTATCGCACCGCCGCCGCCGAAGTCGTGCGCGACGCCGTCCTGCGCCCAGCGCCACCCGCCGCGGTCGCCTTCTCGCTATTTGTGCTCACGGCGATCCTGCATCCCCGCCGCCGGCGCTCTCACACAGGACGGGCGCTGCTCTTCTCGAGCGCGGCCCTCGCCGTCCTCGGCCTGGGCTGGCTCTCCCTCTGGCAGTCCGGGCTCGCGTGGCCCGCGACCGTCGCGCTCGCCGTCGTCGCGGTCCAGTACGCCCTCGGCATCGAAGGGCTCGAGCGCCAGGTGCGAAAGCTCGCCGACGCCCATGCGTCGTCCCTCGATGCGCTGGCGCGCGTCGGCGATCTGACGACCGACGTGACGGCAGTGGGCGATGCGGCGAGCCGCCCCGAGGCGGGGCTCGAGATCGCGCTGCGACTCCTGGGCGACGTCGTCGCGGCGCGCGGCGTGATCCTGATTCGCGTCGATTCGCACGGTCGTCCCCGCGACGAGCGGCTCGAGTGGCGTCCCGAGCACGGCGACGGCTCGCCGCTGCGCATCGACCGAGCGGCCGTCGAGCGCGCCCTGCGCGAGCGGTGCGCCATCGAAGCGGAAGATCTCGAGCTCGCCGACGCCCGCGTCGTCTACTCGCCGCACGCGGCGGGGAGCGAGGTGTTCGGCGTGCTGGTCGTCTTCTGCGAGGCCG
>JANNQH010000771.1:0-10593 GCA_031400655.1 Deltaproteobacteria bacterium
CAGCTCGGTCGGGACCTCGAAGGGGAGCTTCTCGATCACGACCGCCTGGAGGTCGTCGCCGCGCACGTCGATGCCCTGCCAATAGCGCCGCGAGCCCAGCATGACCGCGGCGCCGCGCAGCTTCCGGAACCGTTCGACGAGGCCACCCGGATCATCACTCGCGCGCAGCGGCACCAGGATCTCGAGGCCCTCGCCTTCCAACAGCGCCGCGAGTAGTTCGGCGACCTCCCGCATGCGGGAGAGGCTCGTGAACAGACCGAGGGTCCGCCCGCGCAGTCGCCGCGCGAGAATCGCGAGGGCCTGCGCCGTCTCCTCGACGAGCGACGCCTGGCCCGCGAGCGCGACGACACGCATCGCCTGCGCGTAGGGAAAGGGCGAGGGCACGCTGTAGCTGAAATGCGCTGGCCCACCCGCGTCGGCGAGACCGATCTCGCCGAGGGCGGCGTGGTCGTCGCCGCCGACAAAGAGCGTCGCCGACACCACCGAGAGACTCTCGACGCGCCCGAGGAACTCGTCGCGGAACGAGGGCCCCGGGTCGACCGGCCGCAGCACGAGCGACCAGCGGTCGTAGGGATTCTCGAGACCCTCGAAGGCGCCGACGTAGGCGTCATTCTCGACCGCGAAGGCGAGTCGGAGTCCATGCGCCGCCGAGATCAGAGCCTCGGTCTGGGTCGCGATCCCGCGCAGCGCTTCTTCTTCGCTCGCGAGATCGCGCAGTCCGGGGACGGAACGCCCGCTGCTGGTCTCGCCCGTCTCGAAGCGGCGTTCGGGCCCCTCGCGCAGCGCGTGGTTCGCCAGGGCTTCGATGCGCTGTGCGGCGCTCGCAGCCAGACGAGCCGCGGCGGGGCGCTCGCGACCGGCCTCGTTCGGAAGCTCGGCGCCGCCGTAGGCGTCCGCAAAGGCCGCCATGTTGCTCCCGAGGCCCGCGAGCTCGAGGCGGAGATCGTGGCGATTGCGGTCGAGCGCCGCGTCGGCGCTCTTCGTCGCCGAACGGGCGACGAGGCCCCGGCTCGCGTGGCGTCGCTGGCCGCGGCGGGCCGGTGCGCCGAATAACAGCTCGAGTCGCTCTTCGATGTCCTCGGGGCGGACGCGGATCGAGTAGACCTCTTCGGCGACGCCACCAAGCTCGTGGCCCTCGTCCGCGATGACGTGGGAGAAGGCCGGATAGTCGGGCGGCCAGCGGAGCAGCAGATCGTGGTTGGCGACGACGAGCTGGGCCTTCGCGAGGGCCCGGCGATGGCGGCCGAAGGGACAGCGCTTCTCGTAGCCGCACTGCTCGCGGGAGCACTGATCCGCCCGCGCCGCGACACTCGCCCGCAAGAGCTCCCGCAGCCGTGGCGATCGGCGCAGGATCGCCGCAGGCACCGTCCCGACCTCCCCCGCCGGCCGGATCCGCGCACACGCCTCGAGCAGCGCGAAGTCAGACGCGAGCTCGGGCAAGAGTCCCGGATCCCCGCCATCCGCCAGCACCGCCGCAAGCCTTCGCTCGCAGACGTAGTTCGCCCGCCCCTTGATCGAGAGCGCCCGCAGGCCGGGGTGACCGAGGAAACGCGCGGCGGCGGCGATGTCCTTGTGGAGCAGCTGGTCCTGCAGGAGCTTCGTGCGCGTCGAAAGCACGATCGGCTCCTTCTCGCCCGCTGCGGCCCTGCCCATTGCGAACGGGATCACCGCGGCGAGATAGGCGAGCGACTTCCCGACGCCCGTCCCGCCCTCGAGCTTCGCGACGCCCCCGTCCTGCAGGACGTGCACGAATTGACGGGCGAGCTCGATCTGCTCCTTGCGGACGCGGTAGCCGGGAAAATGCCGGGCACCGCGTTCGGCATCGGCGAGGGCCGCGGCAATCGCGCCGAGCTCGAAGGGTACGGGCTGCTCGTCGCTCGCACCGATCACGAGGTAGCGCTCCTCGGGCTCGGGATCGCCCCGGCCCGACGCGCGCAGGCTCACTGCGGGAGACGGACTCGTTGCAGCAAGCGCCGGACGCTGCGCGGCGAAGGTTTGCTGCGCGAACGCCGCGAAGTCGAGCGAGCGGGGATCGAGAGCGGGCGGCGTGGAGGCGTCCGGATCGAAGAGCGGACGCCAGGGCGAGTGCGGGAGGCGCTCGGCCAGGATGCGCTCGACCTCGCGGTAGCGCGGCTCCCCCGCCCGGGCGCCGATCGTCACCGCCGACAACAGCCGACCCACGTCGACGGCCCGCGCAAGAGCGGAGGTTCCCGCATCGCGCGCGAAGAGTATTCGGCAGAGTGTTCCCAGATCGAGATCGGGCGCGTCGGGGTGACCCAGGGCGAAGAGCTCCTGGACGTCGAGCACCGGGCGATCCGCATGGGCCGGATCGATGCCGCGAACGTTTCCGCGCGCGAGAAAGGCGCGGGTTCGCTCGGCTTCGAGGGCGACCATCGCACGGCCGCCCAACAGGTCTCGCAGCTCGCGCAGCGGCTCGGGCATCTTGGCGTAGAGAGTGGGACCACTCATAAGACCAAGAGTGGGATCGAGCTCGAGGGAGAGCGTGGACAGCTCGCGCTCGCCGGGATCGAGCAGTACCACCGCAAGCTCGCGGATCTCCGCCGCGAAACTCGCCGGGGAGCCGCTCGCCCGCAGCTCGACGATCGCTGCGGGGCCCACCGCCGTGAGCCAGGGCGAGAGCGCCTCGAACTGCTCGACGCTCCATCCCAGCGATACCGGATCGCGACGCTCGAGCGCCAGCGCCAAGCTGCGTCTCGCTACAGACATACTTCAAACGCTCTTTTTATACGTTTTTACACGTCTTTACACATAGATGCCGCCGCTGTACTCGCGATCCTGACGGATCTCGACGTTGACTAGCGCCGGCTTCCCCGAGGCGTACGCGCGCTCGAGGGCCGGGCGCAGCTCTTCGGGCCGTGTCACGTACTCGCCGTGCCCCCCGAGCGCCTCGACGACCTTGTCGTAGCGGGTCCGATTGAGGAGTACGGCTTCGAGCCGATCCCAGCCGTAGATGGCGCCCTGCGGCCGCATCATCTGGCCCCAGGCGCCGTCGTTTCCGACGATCCCGACGATCGGGAGCCCAAAACGCACGGCCGTGTCGTACTCCATTCCATTGAAGCCGAAGGAGCCGTCGCCGTAGACGATCACGACCGGGCGCCCCGGATGGGCGAGCTTCGCCGCCAGCGCGAAGGGCATGCCGACGCCGAGCGTCCCGAGCGGGCCGGGATCCATCCAGGCGCCCTCGTTCTTCACGGGGATGATCTTCGCCGCGGTCGCCACGATGTCGCCCCCGTCGCCGATCACGATCGGGTCCTTCAGCGTATCGAGCCAGTCGCGCACCTCGCGGCACATGCGTTGCGGATCGATCGGTACCTCGTCGCTGGCGAGGCTCGCCTCGACTTTCTTTTCTTCCGCGTTCTCGATCGCCCGGAGCTGATCGCGCCAGGCCGAGAAATCGAGCTGGACGCTCTGGCTCTTCATCTCCTCCGACAGCGCCCGGAAACTGCAGGCGAGATTGCCGACGAGCGGTACATCGGTCTGGCGATTCTGGCCGATCAGCGTCGCGTCCATTTCGAGCTGGATGATCTTGGCGTCGGCCGGGATCGTCTGGCCGAAGCGCATGCGGAAGTCGAGCAGCGTTCCCGCCAGGATGATCAGGTCGAGCTGCTTCAGCGCCTCGCGCCGTGAGCGATTGAGAAATTCCGGCGAATCGAAGGGCACGGAGCCGCGGCCCATCCCGTTCGTGTAGGTCGGTATATGGGTCTCGCTGATGAAACGATTCATGTCGGCGGCGGCCTTCGACCACTTCACGCTGGTCCCCGCCATCAGCATTGGACGCTGCGCCTTGCGCAGCAGCTCCAGCGCATGTCGGACCTCGTCCTGATCCGGCGAGAGACGCGGCGGCTCCGTGCGGATGCGCGGAATCACGACGTCCTTCTCGTCGACACTCCCCATGAAGATGTCCATCGGAATCTCGAGGAAGCTTGGGCCCGGAATGCCCGACACCGCGTGGCGGATCGCGAGCTCGATGTACTCGGGGATGCGCTTCGTCTGGTAGATCGCGTCGCAGTATTTCGTGATCGGGCGGACGACGCCGAGATGATCCATTTCCTGCAGCGAGCCGCGGCGGAGATTCTCGAAGGGGCCCTGGCCGCCGATCACGAGGATCGGCGAGTTCGCACGCCAGGCGTTCGCGATTCCGGTCACGCCATCGGTCACGCCGGGGCCGGCGGTGATCGCGGCGACGCCGATCTTGCCCGGATTGCAGCGAGCCCAGGCGTCGGCGGCGTGGACGGCGGCCTGCTCGTGGCGCACGTCGACGATCTTGATGCCCTCGTCGATGCAGCCGTCATAGAGCGGCATGATGTGGCCGCCCGAGAGCGTAAAGACGACTTCGACACCGGCGCTCTTCAACGCCTTGGCTGCGAGCTTTCCACCGTGGAGGGGCATGCGGGGTCTCCATTTCGGCTGGGGCAAAGGTCACTTGGAGATGCATCGGCCAAAATACAAAAGCCGGTGAACACACGCTGGTGTTCACCGGCTTTCATGACGGAATCTCGAGTCTTACTGGAGCTTGATCTCCGCGCGGCGGTTCAGAGCCCAGGCAGTCTCGCCGGTGCCGGACACCGCGGGGCGAGTCTCGCCGTAGGACACGACCGAGATCTGGGAGACCGGAACGCCCAGGTTGTAGAGGTAGCGGCGGACCGCGACCGCGCGGCGCTCACCGAGGGCCAGGTTGTACTCGTCGGAGCCGCGCTCGTCCGTGTGACCCTCGACCAACACCGAGCCGCTCGAGCTCTTCAGCGTCGCGGCCGCGGCCTCGAGGATCGACTCGTACTGCGGCTTGATCTCCGACTGGTCGAAGTCGAAGTAGATCGGCGCGATGCTCGAGCCGTTGGCGTTCATGCTGCTGTCCGAGCCGTCGTCCGCGCCGGCCCCAGCATCGTCGAACTCGCTGCCGGTGCCGCTACCGGCCGCGTTCGCGTCGGCATCGGGCGTCGTCTTGCAGGCCGCCGCCAGGGCGAGCACGCCCGCCAGGAAAACCAGTCGCAGTTCAATCGAAGAGGAAAGTCGTCGCATCATGACCCGGTCGTTGCCTCCATGACGAGCTCCGCTCCGCATCCATTCACGGCCGGTCTTCTCATCGCAATTCTTGACTAACAAAATTCGAGTGTGCGCGCTATGCGCTGTTCACCCTGCGCCCCACTCGCTCCGCCCCGAATCGCCATACCTGCCATTCATTTCATTCATTCGTGCCAGGCATGCATTTCGAAAGGAACGTCACGGTGTAGGCGATCATGCCTCGGTCCGGCCCGCCCGGACCTTGTGTGGGCTACGGGTTCGCTGCGCATATCGGATGGCGACCCCGAGCCGAGGCGGATGATGGGGGCTCGGCGGGTCTCCCGCAACGGGTGAAGTCAAGAGAATCGAAGGGTTGTGTGGAGAAGCGCCGGTTTTGCGGACCACCTCGCCGGGCCGAGCGACGGGTTCCGACTCGGTAGGCGGCCCGGCTATGGAAGGCTCGCCAGCACCGGATCGAGCGCTTTCGGATCGAGCCAGAAATGGAAGTCCTCCCGGACGTCGAGGAAACGAATCTTGCCGGTGCGGTCCAGGACGAGGGTCGTCGGGTGCGGCACTCCGACCTCGATCAGCTCGGGATCCTCCTTCAGGATGCCGAGCTGCCGGATCAGGCTGCTCTTCGGGTCGGCAAGGAACAGGATCCGGTCGGCCAGGCCCAGCTCCGCGATGAAGATTCGGGTCCGGGCGTCGATTTGAGTGTCGGACATGACCCACACGATCTCGAGATCCGGGGTCGCGGCGAAGGCGTCGCGCAGTCCGAGCAGCCGCGCCTTCGTAGCGGGGCACCAATCGAGGCTGCGCTCGAAGCTGAGCAGGAGTCGGCGGCCGACGAGGTCCTCGCGGGTGTGAATCCGCCCGTCCAGACCCCGGAGCTCGAAGGGCGGGAGTGAGTCGCCGATCTCGACGGTCGCGACCCGATCGCTGCGCACGCGATCCTCCGGACCGCGGGCTAGCCCGGGCTGGCTCGGCAGCAGCGTATTCAGCGCGAGCAGCGCGAGCAGCACCAGGCTGGCGAGACTCCGCAAGATCACGCCGTCGCTCCCTCTGTGTCTCGCGCCGGATCGCTCTTACGCCGGGTGCGTCGAATCGTTGCGGTCCGGCTCGCGATCGTCTCCGCCGCCGTCGGCCGCAGCCAGACGAGCAGCAGCGCGAGCCCGAGAAAGATCGCCGCCTCCTGGCGCGGGACGTCGCCCAGCCAGCTCGCGTAGTCGCCGATCGCCCAAGCAACCATCCGCACCAGCGCCATCAGAACGAATACGAAGGCCGTCGCGGTCCCAACCGTTCGCGACGCCAGCGAGACGGGATCCCGCGCCGACCCGAGCATCGCGCCCCCCCAGCCCATCAGGGCGCAGCCCGCGAAGGCGACGAAGTAGTGTCCGATCGGCCCCGTCGGAATCAGGGGCAGCGACCCCGGCCTTTGATAGAGAAAGAACGCCGCCACGAGCCCCAGCCCGAAAACCACCCAGGCGACACCGAGTGTGCCCATCAAGACGCGGTAGAGTCCGAGGCGTTTCATCACCACCTATGATGCCGAATCGAACCCCACGCTTCACCCGGTCGGGCGAAGGCCAGGTCTTCCTGCTGCGCTTCAGCGGCGACCTGACCACCAAGGCCGACGCGACGCGGCGCCAGATGACGCGCCGCCTCGTCGACAACCTGCGCGCGTCGATCAAAGCGAGCGGCCGCCCGGCCCGTGTCCGCCAGTCGCGCTATCGGCTCTACGTCCAGCTCGAGCCCTGGACCGGCTCGGGGGAGAGCGACGCGCAGATGGCGACCCGCTTCGGCCGGGTCTTCGGCATCCAGTCCGTGTCGCTGACCCACGCCGCGCCCTGGCACTCCCTCGCGGACGTCGTGCGCGCAGGCGAAGTCTTCGGCGAGCCCTTCGTCCGCGGCCGGCGCTTCGCGATCCGCGCGCGGCGAATGGGCGAGCGGCAAGAGGTGAAGCTCCGCTCGGCCGAGATCCAGGAGCAGCTCGGCAACGCACTGCGGCCCGCGTCAGCCGGCGTCGATCTCTCGAACCCCGAGGTCACGATCTTTGTCGAGGTCGACGCCGGGCTCGCCTACTACTTCATCACGAAGGAGCGCGGAGCAGGCGGCCTTCCCCTCGGCTGCCAGGGCCGCGCCGTCTCGCTTCTATCGGGCGGCTTCGATTCGCCCGTCGCGTCATGGCGCATGCTGCGGCGCGGTGTGGCCCTCGACTACGTCTTCTGCAATCTCGGTGGCAGGCCACACCAGCTGGAGACGCTGACGATCGCGAAGCGCCTCTGCGATCTCTGGCAATGCGGTTCGCGGCCGCGCTTCCACGCGCTCGACTTCGATCCCGTCTCCCGCGAGATCCAGAAGAGCGTGACGACACGCTTCTGGCAGATCGTGTTGAAGCGCATGATGCTGCAGGCGGCGACCGCCGTCGCCGCTCGTATCGACGCCCTCGCGATCGTGACCGGCGACGCCATCGGCCAGGTCTCGTCCCAGACGCTTCCGAATCTCGCCGTCATCTCCCACGGCTGCGCGCTTCCGATCCTGCGGCCCCTCGTCGGCGACAACAAGGAAGACATCATCGAGGCGGCGAAACGGGTCGGGACCCACGATCTGTCGGAAAAGGTCGGTGAGTACTGCGCCATCGTGCCGAGCCATCCGGCGACGAGCGCGCGACTCGCGGAGGTGCTCGCGGAAGAGCAGAAGCTCGATCCCGTGGTGCTCGCACGGGCGATCGCCGAGCGCAGCGAATTCATGCTGCCAGACCTCGATCTCGGGGGCTGGGAGGCGGACGAGCTGTGCGCGAAGGAATTGCTGCCGGGGGAGACGTTGATCGATCTGCGCAGCCAACCTGCCTTCGACGAGTGGCACGCTCCGGGTGCACTCTTTCTCGACTTCGCGCACGCGCTGCGCGCGTATGGCGCCTTCGACAAAGACCAGCGTTATGTCCTCTACTGCGAGTGGGGCTTGAAGAGCGCGCACCTCGCGGACCTGATGCGGCGCGCGGGACTCGCGGCGCGCCATGTCTCGGGCGGCGTGCGCGAGCTGCGGCGGATGGTGCTCGGCTCGTGATCGGCTCTCGATCCGCGCTCGATCACGCTCTCGATCACGCTCTCGATCACGGAAGGCCTGCGAGCACGATCCCCTACTCGGCCGCCTGCACGGCCAGCTCGAGACAGCGCCGGCAGACGCAGGCCGCGCCCTCATCCCGGGCCCTGGCCCGCGCGAGCAGGGGCTCGGGAAAACGTCGATCGACACACCAGCAGGGCTCGTCCTTCGTACCCGACACGCACGCCATCGCGCAGTCGTTCGGGCCGCCGCAGAGCGAGCAGCGCGCGGGTGCAGGCAGATTCTGCTGGGCGGGGTCCACGGGAACGACGCTAGCCCGTCCGGCGCTGGCAGCCGATCGCTCGACCGTTACGTTCCCGGCAACCTCGCTGAGGAGCGACCATGACTGCCGACAATAATGAAGCGCAGATCGAGTACTGGAACGGGAAGGCGGGCCAGACCTGGGTCCGATCGCTGGACCGCATCGACGGCATGCTGGCGCCAATTACCCAGGCACTCCTTACACGAGCCGCCGTCGCCCCCGGCGAGCGGGCCGTCGACGTGGGCTGCGGCTGTGGCTCGACGACCCTCGCGCTCGCGCAGCGCGGCGCGCTCGTGTTCGGAATCGACGTCTCGGAGCCGATGCTGGGACTCGCGAAAGAACGCGCCGCCGGCCAGCAGGGCATCGTCTTCCGCCGCACCGACGCGGCGACGCAGCCCTTCACCCCCGACCACGAGCTCGTCTTCTCCCGCTTCGGTGTGATGTTCTTCGCGAATCCCGTCGACGCGTTCAAGAATCTGCGCACCGGCCTGACGCCGAACGGTCGGCTCTGCTTCGTCTGCTGGCAGCCCATGGCGGAGAACGCCTGGATGGCGACCGCTGGCCAGGCCGTCCTGCCCTTCCTCACGAAGCCAGCGATCCCACCCGACCCCCGGGCCCCCGGCCCCTTCGCCTTCGCGGACCGCGACCATCTCCGGTCGGTCCTCGAAGCAGCGGGCTTTGCCTCGATCGAGATCGAGAGTCTGCGCGTGAAGCTCCACGTCGGCGACGACCTCGATCAGGCGATGGCCTTCCAGGCCGACATCGGACCCGTGGCACGGGCCCTCGCCGAGCTCGAGGGGGAGACACGCACGCGAGCCCTCGCCGCCGCGCGCGAGGCGCTCGCCAAACATCTCGGCCCGACCGGGATCGATCTCGGCGCGGCCTGCTGGCTCGTGACCGCGCGCAACACCTCATCCGGAGCAGCCTGAGCCGCGATCGAATGCCGACGAACTTCCGGGATTGACACTAGGAGTTGCATGGAACGACAGGCTCTCGTCCTCTCCGGCGGCGGTGCGCGGGCGGCCTATCAGGTCGGTTGTCTTCGCGCGATCGCGCGCCGAGTCCCCGGATACCGGCCGCAGATCCTGACCGGCGTCTCCGCAGGGGCCATCAACGCCGCCCACCTCGCGAGCTTCAGCGGAAGCTTCAGCGAGTCCGTCGAGGCGCTGCGCAAGCTCTGGCTCGCGCTCGACACGGAGAAGGTTTTTCGGACGGAGCTCCGGCATCTGATCCGGAACGTGCTGACCTCCGCCCTGCCCCTCGTGACCGGCGGGCGGCTCGGACAAAAACGCCTGCGCGGCATGGTCGACACCCAGCCGCTCCGCCTCTACCTCGAATCCGCGCTCCGGATCGAGGACGGCCGACTCAAAGGGGTGCGACAGAACATCGAGGACGGGCTGCTCGAGTCGCTCGCGATCGTCACGACCAACTACGAGACTGGCCGCTCGACGGCCTGGGTGGAGTCGAAGACCGAGCACGACCTCGGCCGTGGCCAGCTGCACGTCGAACGCGGTCGCATCGGCCTGTCCCACGTGATGGCCTCTTCGGCGCTTCCCCTGTTCTTTCCCGCCGTCGATATCGGCCACGCCTGGCACGGCGACGGCGGCATCCGATTGACCGCGCCCCTCTCCCCCGCGCTGCATCTCGGCGCCACCCGCATCCTGGCGGTGTCGCCGCGCATGCGACCGCCGGACCCGGCCTCGCTGCCCGTCCTGCCGGAGCTCCCGGCCTATCCCTCGCCGGGCCAGATCGGCGGCGTGCTGATGAACGCGGTCTTCCTCGATTCCCTTGATTTCGATGCGCTCCAGATGAGCCGCATCAACCAGCTGCTCAAGGCGCTCCCCGAATCGGAGCGGGAGGGCGCGGGCATGCGGCCGGTCGAGGTGATGGTGCTGCGGCCGAGCCGCGATCTCGGTGTCCTCGCGCGCAAGAACGAGTTCCGGCTGCCCCGGGCCTTCCGCTTCTTCGAGAAAGGGCTCACCAACTCCCACGCCAAGAGCTCCGACGTACTCAGCATGGTGATCTTCGAGCCCGAGTACCTGCGCGAGCTGCTCGAGCTCGGCGAACAGGACACCGAGGCGCGGATCGAGGAGATCCAGGCGTTCCTGTGCGGGAGTGCCCGCGCGGATTGCGCCGCGTGAGATCGCGAGCGAGCTGGCCGCGGCGCTTGCCGGCCTGCTGCGGGCGGGCTACGCAGGTGTTTGTCG
>JANNQH010000772.1:0-20365 GCA_031400655.1 Deltaproteobacteria bacterium
GTGGGCAAGAGCGCGCTGGCGGTGTAAATCATCCTCGACCTGCCAGACCTCCCGTTGCAAGAGCGGGAGCGCCGACCAATCCAGGATCGGCGCATAACACTCCGTCGCCACGGTTCCGTCGGCGCAGCGGGTGTGCATGCGTTTGACCTGCTTCGCGTACACGCCGCCGCAGACGGAAGACGAACGCATGCGCGGAGCGGTCCGGGTCACGCTGTAATAGGTCTTGGCGGGGAGCGGATCGCCCAATGCGGGACCGAGGTCCTGGGCGGAGGCGGTCTTTTTGGCGGCGAAGAGCACGCCGAGCAGGAGGGCGAACGCGACCGCGCAGTCGAGCACGGTCGGGAGGCCTCAAGCGGCGAGGCGAGTGGTAAAGGGCATCGCCGATTTCGGAGCATTTCGAGGAAGTCGTTTCGAGCTGAAGGCATGGCTTGGCGAGTTGCCGGAGGGACTCCTCGTCGTTGCGCGCCCGTCGGCGGGCCTTCGATTGACATCGAGGCCAGGCCCGTCGTAAGTTCGACCCATTCCGGAGGACGCATGGCCGCTCGCACGACCGCGAAACTGCTGAGCGGGGCCATGCTGTTAGACCTTGCGATCGTCGCGGCGGGTTGCAACGACGACGACTTCTACATCTGCTTCGGCTACTCATACTACTGCCAGAGCTTCGACGGCGATCCCCATCTCTATGGGGTGGAGTTCGCGGACGATTCCTTCGTCACGGTCGGCGAAGACTTCACGATCGCCAACTCCGCCGACGGTCAACAGTTCCTGCGTCAGAACCTCAACTGCTGTGGCTCGCTTCAGACCGTCGCCTTCGGCGATGAGCTCTGGCTGGCCGCTGGAGACGATGGCGTTCTGTACACATCAACCGATTCGGCCAACTGGTTCTTCCAGTTCCTGCCGACCTCGCGCACGATTCGGGGCGCGGCCTATGGCAACGAGATCTACGTGCTGGTCGGCGACGGTGGACACATCCTCCGCTCGACCAACGCCGGGGCCTGGGACGACGACGACAGCAATACAAGCTTGGGCCTGAGCGACCTGGTGTTCGCCGATGATGTGTTCGTCGCCGTCGGCGAGGGCGGCACGATTCTCACATCGCTCGACGGCGAGAGTTGGACGGCGCAAGCGTCGGGTGTCGGCGCGGATCTGCGGGGCGTCGGATGGGGCGCTGGCCTCTTCGTCGCGGTCGGTGAGTCCGGCACGCTGCTGACGTCGCCCGACGCCGAAGTCTGGACGGCGCGGAGCTCGGGGACGACCGGAGTCTTGCAGGACGTGGGCCATGCTCTCGGCCTCTTCGTCGTGGTCGGCAATCACGGGACGCTGCTCACGTCTTCCAATGGCGCGGCCTTCACCGCTCGCGACGCCGAAACCGATCGCGATCTCGAGGGGGTAACCTTCGGCGACGGACTCTTCGTGGTCGTGGGGAGCGGGACGGTGATCCGCAATTCGGAGAATGGCCTCGACTGGTTCTGACACGCCGGCTTCGGTCGACGAGTGGCGCCCATTCGATTGACAGACGCTCGTGAGGGGGCGTACCGTGATCGAGTCTGGAGGCCCCATGTCGGCTCGCGAGAAGCTTCCCTTCGTCGGTCTTCTTTTCGCTCTGGCCCTCGCATTGGTCGCGGGTGACTGCGACGGCGACGGCTGGAATTACAACAATGGCTTCGTCGACGATCCGCATCTGCTGGCGGTCGCCTTTGCCGACGATGCCTACGTCACGGTCGGCCAGGACTACACGATCGCGAACTCTGCCGATGGCGAGGAGTTCCTCCGCCAGAGCCTCGACTGCTGTGGCTCGCTCTTCGCCGTGACCTTCGGCAACGGGACCTGGGTCGCCGCCGGCGACCAGGGCGTCGTCTACACCTCGACGGACAGCGCCAACTGGTTCTTTCAATTCCTGCCGACCTCGCGCTCGATTCGCGGTGCGGACTACGGCAATGGAACGTACGTGCTCGTCGGCGATGGCGGACGCATCCTCAGCTCGACCAACGCCGGAGCCTGGGCGGTCGAAACGAGCGGGACCGACCTCGATCTGAAAGACGTCGTCTTCGCGGACGACCTGTTCGTCGCCGTGGGCGACCAGGGCTCGATCCTGACCTCCCCCGACGGCGAAGTCTGGACCGCCCGAACCTCGGGCGTGAGCGCGAGGCTGCGCGGCATCGGCTGGGGCGCTGACCTCTTCGTCGCCGTCGGCAACGACGGGACGATCCTGACCTCGCCCGATGCCGTCGCCTGGACAGAGCAGACATCGGGGGTCGATGACAGTCTCGCGAAGGTGGCCCACGGCGCCGACATCTTCGTCGTCGTCGGCGACAACGGCACGGCCCTGAGCTCCCCCGACGGCGTGAGCTTCACGCTCCGGGACGCGGAGACGAACCGCCATCTCGAGGGCGTCACGTTCGGCGATGGCCAATTCGTCGCCGTCGGCCGCAATGCGGTGATCCGCAATTCCCTCGACGGGATCGACTGGTTCTGAGGCGCGACTTCTACCCATTCAGACCCGTGATCAACTCCCTCAGTCCGCTTTCGTGCGACTCTCGCCGCGCCGTTTCGCCCGCTTGCCCGGCGCCATTTCGGGTTGTTAGAGTCGCGAGATTGACAATCCGTGGACAGGAGGGTTGGGCGTGAAGTTCTCCATGATTTTCGAGGCGCAGATCGTCGACACGTCGCGCAAGGGCGAATACCAGATCATGCAGGAATGCGTCGAGCAGGCGGTGTTCGGCGAGCAGATGGGTTTCGACCGGATCTGGGCCGTCGAGCATCATTGCCTCAAGTGGTACGCGCACATGAGCGCCCCCGAGACCTTCCTCGCCTACGTCGCGGGCAAGACGTCGAAGATCCGCATCGGCCACGGCGTCGTGTGTCTGCCCTTCCGCATGAACCATCCGGTCAAGGTCGCGGAGCGCATCGGCATGCTCGACATGCTGACGGGGGGCCGCGTCGACTTCGGCATCGGCAAGGGCGGAACGCCCCAGGAAGCGGGCGCGTTCCAGACCGAGATGGACGAGATCCCGGGCCAGCTCGAGGAGTCGGCGCGCATGATCCCGCGCATGTGGCGCGAGGAGTATTTCGAGCACGACAGCCCGACCATGAAGATTCCGAAGCGGCCGATCTTTCCGAAGCCCTATCAGGATCCGCACCCGCCGATGTACCTCGCCTGCACGCGCGAGTCGACGCTCAATCAAGCGGGCGAATGGGGCCTCGGCGCCCTCGTGCTCGGATTCGCGGGCCCGGAGGACATTGCGAAGAAGAACCAGGTCTACCGCGCGGCCATCAAGCGCCGTACGAAGGAGAGCCAGATCCCGGACTTCCCGGTCGAGCATCTCGCGGCGCTGTGTCCCGCGATCGTGCTCGAGGACGAGAAGAAGGCGCGGGCGATCGGTGCCCGGGGCCAGCGTTATTTCGCCGAGGCGATTCGTCATTGGTACAGCCCGGGGGTGGAGTCGCCGGCGCCCCGCGCAGAGATCGCGGACATGGACGACGCCGAGATCCTGCGCCAGGAAGGCGAAGCCCTGGTTACCTATCTCCACGAGGAGAAGATCACGGCCGGCACCGAATCGACGGGCATGTTCAACGTCAATCACGCCTACGGCCGTGTCGAGCACGCCATCGATTACGTACAGCGCCTGAAGGACGCCGGGGCCGACGAGGTGATGTTCCTGATCCAGATGGGCACGGTGCCCCAGTGGGCCGCACTCGAGACGATCAAGAACCTCGGTGAGAAGGTGCTCCCGCAGTTCCGTTAGGTGGGGGCGCGACGACGGGCGAACGCCTCGACGACGCGAAAGCGCTCTACCGCGCGGCGAAGTCGGTCAGGCATGGCGCACCCGTGGGGATGGGGATCGCGAGCGGTCGCTGAGGCGACGGAGGGGGACGACAGCACTCGAGTCCCGTTGGGAAACTGATCCCGATTCAGCGGCAAGCTCGTCCTTCGTCGCTAGAATGCGCGCCGCGCGGAGGCGGGTGGCCACGCTGGGGATCAGCGTGGGACCTCCGATGGAATGGACGAGGCGAGCGGTGTTACGGAGTCGGGCGATCGGGCTCCTCGCCCTGTTCTTCGCGATCGGTCTGGTCCTCGGCTGCACGCGACCGGCGGTGGTCGACCCCGATGCCCCCCCGAATCTTCGCATCGCGCGAACCGACGCGCAGAGCGCGCTCTGGAGCTACTACAAGTTCCACTACATCGAGAACGGCCGCGTTGTCAGCCTCGACGAGGATCGCATCACGACCTCCGAGGGCCAGAGCTATGCGCTGCTGCGGTCCGTCTGGAGCGACGATCGCGAGACCTTCGACGCGGTCTGGAAATGGACGACGGGCCACCTTCGCGGCCGCGGCGACGCGCTCTTCAGCTGGAAGTGGAAGGACAGGGTCCTCGACAAGAACGCCGCGACCGATGCCGATACCGACATCGCCCTGGCGCTGCTGCTCGCCGCCCGGCGCTTCGACGAGCCGCGCTTCGAGGAGGAGGCCCTCGCGATCGTCCGCGACATCTGGGAGAAGGAGATCCTGGTCGTCGGCGACGCCTGTTACCTGACGGCGGGGGACTGGTCGAAGCGCGAGCGCGTACCCGTGATCCACGTGGGTTATTTCGCGCCCTACGCCTATCGCGAGTTCGCCAAGGTCGACTCCGAGCACGATTGGGCCTGCGTCGCAAAGACGGCCTATGACGTCCTTCGCTTCATCTTCATCGAGAAGGATCTCGACTTTCCCCCGGAGCGCGTCTATTTCGATCGCAAGCAGAAGATCATCCGCCTCGAGCATCCCCGCACCCTCGCGATCGGCGATTTCGGCTACGACGCCTTCCCGATCTACTGGCGCATGGCCGCGGACTGGCGCTGGCACTGGCGGATGGAGGGCGAGCTGCGGGAGAAGATGCTGGCGCCGCTGCGGGCAAGCTATCACCGGGACGGCCGTATCTTCGACCGCTACCGACCGGACGGCAGCGTTCGCTCGCAGCTCGAGGCGCTCCCGCTCTACGCGACGCTCCATTCGCTGGCCGACGTCGTCGACCCGGAATTCGCCGAACGGATTCGGAAGGAGAAGCTCGAAGATCTCTGGCAGAAGGCCCTTGTCGGGCGCGAAACGCCCTACTACCTGCACAACTGGCTCGCCTTCGACGAGACGCTCTCGCTCGGCCTCGCGCGACAATTCGACGAGTGGCTGGGCTTTCTGCTCCCCTTCGACGGTCGCGCATTCGAGGCGAGCTTCCCGAAATGGCCCTTCCTCGCCTGCTTGCTGCTGTTCCCGATGGTTCATCTCGCCCGGGGAACGCAATTCGAGCCGCCGCTTCGATTCGCGTTCCTCGCCGCCGCCTTCACCATCTGCGGCCACTATCTCGTCTGGCGGGGCCAGCATTCCCTCAACTTCATCGAGCCGGCCGGCCCCTTCATCAGCGCCTCGCTCTGGATCGCCGAGCTCTACTGCTTCGCGTCGGTCGTGCTGCTGGTCGTGCAGACGGGCTTCGGGGGGCGCCCGGTGGCGGGGCGCCCCGAGGCGCCGGGCTTCGCGCCGAGTGTCGATGTGATGATTCCGATCTTCAAGGAGCCCCTCGAGATTCTCGAGCGCACCCTCATCGCGGCACGCGCCATGACCTATCCGAACAGCCATCAGAACATCAGGATCCATGTGCTCGACGACGGCCATCGCGATGCCGTGCGCGTGCTCGCAGAGCGGCATGGCGCGAATTACTTGCAGGGGCCGAAGCAGCACGCGAAGGCCGGCAACCTGAATCACGCGCTCTCGCAGACCGACGGCGATCTGATCGTCATCTTCGACACCGATCACGTCCCGACGACCAATTTTCTCGAAGAGACCGTTCCGTACTTCATCGATCCCCGCATGGGCTTCGTCCAGACCCCCCACCATTTCCGCAATCCGGACGTATTTCAGCATGCGTTTCGCGCGGCGGGCCGGGTGTCGAACGAGCAGGACATGTTCAACCACGGCATCCAGTCCCAGCGCGATCGTTGGGGCGGCGCTTTCTTCGTCGGCAGCGGCGCCGTCTTCCGCCGCAAAGCCCTCGAGTCCGTGGGCGGGTTCAAGCTTCTCTCGATCACCGAGGACATCCACACGAGCCAGCACGTGCATGCAGCGGGCTGGAAATCGGCTTTCGTCGACCGGGACATCGCCGTCGGTCTGTCCGCGGAGAATCTCGCTTCGTACATCGTGCAACGCCGACGCTGGATGCTCGGCTGTCTGCAGATCTTCTTCCGCGATAACCCGCTCTTCACGCGCGGCCTCTCGCTGCGCCAGCGCGTCGGCTACTTCGCGTCCCTCTATCACTTCTTCTATCCGATTCCTCGCGTGATCTTCTGGGTGACGCCGCTCTACTTCCTGCTCTTCCATCTCCACCCGATCCTGTCGGACGTGGCGGTCCTGACGGCGCTCTTGATCCCCTATCTCATCGTGTTGCCGATGATCTCTTCCGTGCTGATCCCGGGCTGGTCGCGGCCCTTCTGGGGCTCGTTCTACGAGAGCGCGGTCAGTGCGCCGCTCGCTCGTTCGATCTTCGATCTGTTGCTTCCGAAGTCGCTGGCCTTCCAGGTGACGCCAAAGGGAATCACCAGCCAGACCCACCGCTTCGATTGGCGCTCGGCGCGCTGGACCCTCGTGCTCGCCGGGATCACCGCCTTCGCGATGCTGAAAGGCGCTTTCGAGCTCTCCCAGTTCGGCGTCGAGCAGGACGCCTACGTCTTCAATCTCGCCTGGTCGGGACTCAATCTGCTTTTTTTGCTCGGCGGTCTCATGATCGCCTGGGAGCGGCCCCAGCGGCGCGAAGAGGAGCGCGTGCGGCGGGCGTTCCAGGTCCGGCTTTTCGTCGGAGAGGCGGGAGGCGTGCCGGCGATGGGGCTCGCCGGGTGGACGGCGGATGTCGGGATCGGAGGCTGTGCGCTCGTGCTCGATTCGCCCGCGGATCTGCCCGAGCGCTTCGAGATCGAGCTCGGTCTCGAGAAGAATCTCCGGCTGCGGGCGGCACTCGTCTACCAGGAGCGCTCAGCGGGGCGATCGCGGGTGGGCCTGCGATTCGTCGATCGAAGCGAGCAAGAGACGCAGGCTCTCTTGCTCGGGGTGTTCGCGGATCCGAAGACCTGGGAAGACGCGCACGCGAAGGAGGCGCGCAGCTATCCGGGGGCGGTCTGGACGTTCATGCGCGCGCTGGCCGGCTATTTCCGGGCTCTGCGACCGGCGCGCAGGCGGCATCCCCGAGGCCTGGCTTTCAAGCGCGTGGGTGCGCGGCTCTCGGGGCTCGAGCGCGGAGTCTGGCTGCGGGACCGCTCGCCGCGGGGGCTCGGACTCCTGCTGACGGGCGACCGGCCGCCGCAGGGCGGGCTCTGGCGTGTGGCTGGCGGGGGGCGAGCGGTTCGCTTCGGGCGGGCGGTCTACGTGCGGCCGTGGGCGTATTTCTTCTGGCGTGTCGGAATCGAGTTCGTGGCGGAGCCGGGGGATTCTGGAAGGGTGGTGGACGAGCTTGCGATCTCTTGAACGGTGGACGGGACTCCTTGTCCTCGGCGCGATTCTGCTTGCCGCAAATGGGGCGTGGGCGAAGGAAGAGGGGCCCGCGTCGGGCACGGAGTGGTGGTACGTGCTTCGCGCGCGCGCGAACATGAAGATCGGCAACTATCGCGCGGCGATCGAGTCCTACGAGAAGGCAGCGGAGCTCAATCCCGACAATCGCGAGGCGCTGAAACAGCTCGGCGTCGCCAACGAGAAGCAGGGTCTCACGTCGAAGGCGATCGAGAGCTATGACCGCTACCTCGCGCGCTTCGACGACGATCCGGAGGTCGCCTTCAAGCAGGCCGATCTGCTCGGTTGGGAGCGCTACGCCTATCGCCGCACCGATGCGATCCGCTACTACCGCATGGGGCTCGCGAAGCGGGAAGACCTGACGCGCCGCCACAAGCTGGCGCGTCTGCTCGCCCAGGATCGCTCCCAGCTCTCGGCTGCCCTCGTCGAGTACCGGAAGCTACTCGCGGCGAAGCCCGCCGAGTCGACCTGGCGCACCGAATATTGCGAGCTCCTGCTCTGGGATCCCGACCACCTCGACGAGGCAATCCGGGAGTACCGCCGCTACGAGACCGAACGGCCGAACGACTTCGACGTCGAGCGCCGGCTCGCAGAGCTGATCGCGCGCAAGAATCCAAGGAGCGACGAGGCCGCGGAGCGCTATGCCGCCCTCGTGTCGCAGCGACCCGACGACGCGAAGCTGCGGCTCGCGTATGCCGAAGTGCTCGGATCGGATCCCCGCAAGCGCGATCGCGCGATCGCGGCATATCGCGAAGCGGTGGGTCGTGATCCCCGGCCGGAGGTGCGGGAGACGTTCGCGGATCTTCTCTCGTCCTCCGACCAGAACCGGGCGGAAGCGGTCATGCAGTACCGCGTCCTGCTGCGCGAGCACCCGAACGACATCGGCGTCCGGCTCAAGCTGGCGCGGCTTTTATCCGCCCATCGGCAGGATTCTCAAGTCGCGATCGCCGAATACGAACAGGTCCTCGCCCGTGATCCTAAGAACGCCGAAGCTCATGAGGGCCTGGCCGAGGCATACGCCTGGCTCGGGGATCGCGACGCGGCGCTTTACCACTCGAATCTCGCGCTGCGCTACGGGGCGGAAGCTCGCGAGAGCGCGAAGCTCCGCGGAGACTTGCTGCGCGGCCGCGAGCGGAGAGCCGGCCCCCTCGTCCGGGGCTTCGTCCAGGAAGGCGGCTCCAAGACAGAGCTTTATGGCGTCGTCGCCGGGGCCCGGGGCCGCGGCGACCTGACACCCTTCTTCTCGCTCGGCATCGAAGCGGGCTTCGAGGATTATTTCCGGTCGGGCGACGATCAACCCGCGGGTTTCCTCGAACTCGATGGAGAGTACCGCTTGAATCCGGACCAACGGATCGAGCTCGGCCTCGGGTATCACTCGCTGAGCCAGAGCGGCCGCGACGTACTCGGTCGCGCAGCGTTCGCGAGCGAGGGCGAGCAGTTCGATTGGCGCGTCGGTTTCGATCGGAAGCTCCGGTTCGATTCCTTCACGGCGCTCGTCGGCGAGGAGGTCGACGATCAGTCGATCGGCGCGGCGCGCGAGAATCGCTTTTATGGTCGGCTCGAGCGACCGGGCGAGAAGCTCACGGCCTCGGTCGAGCCGTATGCCGGTTGGGTCGGGGCGCGGGGCATCTCCGAGAATCCTTTCGTCGGGATTCGCGGCGACGTCCGTTGGAAGCTGGCCGAGCTCGGTGTCTTCGAATTCTCACCCTACTACCGGGCGGAGGTGTTCCACTATCAAGACGATGCCTTCGGCGTCGATCCGTTGCAGGACACACCCCTCGCCGGTGGTTATTTCAGTCCGCGGCTCTACGTCGAGCAGTTGCCCGGCCTGCGCATCGATGGCCATTGGGGGAAGCGCCACGAGTTCATCCTCGAAGGCGGTCCCGCGGCGCAGTTCGTGAAGGAGAGCGGCGGGGACGCCGTCGAGTTCAAGCTCGGTGGACGCGCACGTCTGGCCTATACCTACTACCTGCGCGATTCGGTCTACTGGTCCCTCGAGACGAGCTTCGCCCGCATCGGGGACGCGTACACCCGGGGCGAGGCGTCGGCGAATCTGACCTTCGAGTTCTGAGAATCGCTCGCGCTCAGACGCTCCGGGCCTTCGTGAAGCGCAGCAGCACCGCCTCGCCGCCTTGCGTCCGTTCGAAGACCGGCGCGAGCCGCATGCCGATCACGATCTCCGATTCGGCGACGCCGACCAGTGTCGACGTCATGCGCACACCTTCGTCGAGCTCGACGACCGCGAGGAGCTGTGGCGCTTCGTCGGCGAAGAAGGGAGCCGTCGGGACGCGCGCGATCGTGAAGGTGTGGAGCTGGCCCGTGCCGGCGACGACCTGCCAGGAAAGCTCGGTCGAGAGGCATTCCGGACAATTCGTGCGCGGATAGAAGACCCACGCCCGGCACGCCTGGCAGCGCTGGATCCGGACTTCTCCTCGCCGAAGCCCCTCCCAGAAAGGCGCCGTGGTCGGCGTCGCCTGCGGGAGCGGCTTGGGGATCGCTGCGCGTTCGGACGTCATGCTCTCGGTTTCCTCGTACTCTCTCACTCGCCGCGCAGGATCAGCGCTGACTGCTCGCTCATCACTCCGCCGGTCCCCGAGACGAAAGCGGTGTCGCAGCGCGCGAGCTGCCGCGCGCCTGCCGAGTGGCGGATCTGCCGGACCGCCTCCGTCACCTGCGACATCCCGCCGGCCGCGCCCGCCTGCCCGTAAGAGAGCTGGCCGCCATGGGTGTTCAGCGGGAAGTCGCCGCGATAGGTCAGGTCGTGGTCGCGGACGAACTGGAGGCCCTGGCCCTTCTTGCAGAAGCCGGCGTCCTCGAGGGTGAGCAGGACGGTGATCGTGTAGCAGTCGTAGAGACAGGCGAGGTCGATCTCATTGCGGTCCATGCCGGCCATGCGGAAGGCGAGCTCACTCGCGGGCCCGACCGGGGTCGAGAGCAGATCCTTCGCGTAGGCGGGGGACTTGATGGCGAGGTGCTCGCCGCAACCACGGACGAAGACGGGGCGGTGGGGCGTCGACTTCGCTCGCTCGCGACGGGCGACGACGACCGCGTGGCCGCCGTGCACGGGCATCACGATCTCGAGCAGGTGGAGCGGATCGGCGACGAGCTTGCTCGCGAGCACGTCGTCCACGCTGATCGGTTTGCCATGGAAGATCGCGTCGGGATTCGCACAGGCATTCGTCCGATGATCGACGGCGATCTTAGCCATCGCGCCGGCGTCGTAGCCGTGGACTGCCGCATAACGCTGCGCGATCAGCGCGTAGCCCGCGTTCTGGGCCAGGTGGCCGTACGGGATCTCGAACTCGGCCTGGGGCGAGCCGTATTCGGGGGAGGAGGCGCCAAAGAGCCAGCGCGGATCGGCTGCTTGCGACCTGCCCGGCCGCCGCGGCGTCGGCCGGGCAGGGATCGCGCAGACCACGACGTTCGCGAGCCCGAGCTCGATGGCCGCGGCCGCGCGCCACACCATGCCGACGGCGTTCGCGCCACCGAGGTCGACGAGCTCCGCGAAGTTCACGGCGAAGCCGCAGTATTCCGCGACCGTCGCGGGCATGAAGTTCGCCGACTCACCGATCCGCGCCGTCACGAGGCCATCGACCTCGCGCGCTTCGATTTGTGCGTCCGCGAGGGCGACGCGCGCCAGCTCGGCGTATTGCTCGATCGTGAAGCGCGGCTCGCCCGAGTATTTCCGCTCGGGCTTCCAGTCGGCGAGGCCGACGATCGCGGCGTTTCCGGTGAGTCCCATCCTGGGCTCCTCCGCTGCGGGTGGTCTAGATCGACGGGTCGACGAGCACTTTGACATCCCGGGCGTTCCCGGCACCGAGCTCGGCCATGGCCTCGGCGAGCTGCGAGAGGCCGATCGTCCGGGTGTGAAGCGGCTCCGCCCGCACGCGACCGTCGGCGATCATCGCGACGACCGGGGCGAAATCGCGCTGCTCGTAGGCGATCGAGCAGCGGACGGTGACCTCCTTCATCAGCCAGATACCGGGGCGGATCGTCGCATCCCTGTCCGAGAGCCCGATCAGCGTGACGGCACCACCGCGCCGGGCGAGGTCGACGGCCGACTGGATCGTCTCGGGTCGCCCCGCGCACTCGACGACGGCGTCCGCGCCGAGGCCCCCCGTGCGATCCCGCACCAGCTCCGCGACTTCCGACGGCGAGCAGGTCGCAGTCGCCCCGAGCTCCCGCGCGAGCGCGCTGCGCGCGGGGGAGGGCTCGACGACGATGATCTCGCGAGCGCCTGCGTGGCGGACCCATTGCAGCGCGAAGAGTCCGATCGGCCCTGCACCCTGGATCACCGCAAAATCGCCGATCCGGAGCCGTCCCAGCCGGACGCCGTGATAGGCGACGGTCGCCGGCTCGATCAGCGCGGCGGCGGCGTCCGAGAGGGTGTCGGGGACGCGCACGAGACGAGCCGCACTCGCCGCGATCGCGCGCGCATACGCTCCATGGAGCGAGCCGCGCGGATCGCCGCCCCCAAGCGACATCATTGCGAGCTGACACCACGCGCCCTGGCCCGCGCGACACTGCAGGCAATCGCCACAGGGCGGCAGGATCCCGACGCTCACGCGGTCCCCCGGCGCCACGGACGTCACGTCGTCGGCGACATCGCGCACGCGCCCCATCCATTCGTGGCCGCAGAGCCCGGGCGGATACGGGTCGCCGGAGTAGAACGCGTGGATGTCCGTCCCGCAGATGCCGCAGTAGGCGACGTCGACGACGGCAGCGCCCGCCCGAAGCTGCGGATCGGGAAATTCCCGGGACTCGACCTGGCCCTTGCCCGTGATGATCGCGGCTTGCATCGAATGCCTCGCCTCCTACGCGCTGCGCAGGCCCGGCCGCAAGACCTGACCCGGCCGCGCGCTCTCGTCGGCGATCTTCCCATCGATCACGATCGGGACACCGTTCACGATCGTCGCGTGGATCCCCTTCGGCCGACTCGCCCAGCGCCGCTGTCCGGGAATGCGGTCTTCGCCGATCGCCTTCACGTCGGGACCGACCGTCTCGGGATCGAAGATCACGATGTCCGCCGCGAGGCCCGGCAGCAGCAGTCCGCGATCGACGAATCCGAGAACCGCCGCGGGCACCGCCGTGAGCTCGCGAATCGCCTCCTCGAGCTCGAAGCGTCCCCATTCCCGGACCCAGTAGCGCAGGAAATACGAGCTGAACTCCGCCCCGTCGTCGCGGCCGAGATGGGCACCGCCGTCGGAAGTCCCGATCAGCATCTGGGGATGCCGCGACGCTTCGTAGGTCCCATCGCGCCATTCGGGCGAGTCGGTGCTCCAGAGGAATTCGGTCTCGAGCTCTTCCGAGAGCGCGAGGTCGACCAACGCATCCATCGGTTCGCAGCCGAGCTTCTCCGACATTTCGACGAGTCCGACGCCGACCCATTTCTGGTTCGCCGCGTCCCGCACCCGGTTCACCGACAGGGTCGAAAATTGCGGCGGCGGCGTCGTCGAGCCGAGCTTGCCGTCACGATTCGGATGCTCGACCGATTCCCGGATCGTGGCTCGGTAGGCGGGATCGCGCAGCATCGCGATGCGCGCCGGAACGGTCTTCGCTTGTCGGAACAGCCGATCGAAGGCGAGCGCTCCCTCGAACATCGTCGTACCCGTCGCGAGCGAGAAGGGCCGCCGAAAGGGGCGTGCGATGAGGAGCGAGTAGACGGCCGCTCCCAGCGACCGCGCGTGTTCGAGATAAGCCTTCGACTGGGGCCAGGTCGCCGTCGGTGCATCGACCTTGCTGCGCGCGCCGAGGCCCTGGATGATGACCGGGAGACGGCTCGCGAGCGCCAGTCGGATCAGCAGCTCGCCGTCGTCGGGCATGAGGCCGCCGACCGCGCTGGCCGGCAGGTAGGCGATCGAGCCGCACTGCGCCTGGCCAACCTCGCGGACCAGGGCCTCGAGCTCTGCGAGCGTGGACAAGCGGCTCGGGACCGGGCGATCGAGGGTGTCGAGGTCCGTCGGCGAGTGGGACGACGAGAATCCGGCCGCTCCGGCCGCCATCGCTTCGCGCACGATTGCGCACATGGTCGCGAGCTCGTCGGCGTTCGCGGCGCGCTGATAGGCGGCTTCGCCCATCGCGTAGAGGCGCACATTGCAATGGCCGACATAGAAGGCAGCGTTCACCCCGAGCCGTCCCTCCCGCATCTTCAGGAACTCGGGAAACGTCTCGAAATCCCAGGGAATCTGGTCGAGCACCGCGAGATCGATCTCCTCGACCCGCGCGAAGATCTGCTTCACCCCCTCGCGCGCCGAGGCCCGGGTCGGCGCGAGGGCGAAGCCGCAATTACCCGCGACGACAGACGTGACGCCGTGGAAGCACGACGAGGAGGCAAAGGGATCGAGCGTCAGCTGCGGGTCGTAGTGGGTGTGCGGATCGATGAATCCCGGCGCGACGACGAGACCCTCGGCATCGATCACGCGGCGTGCCTCACTGCTTCCGATCCGGCCGATGGCCGCGATCCGGCCGTTCGCGACCGCGACGTCCGCGATGCGTCGCGAGGCTCCCGTTCCATCGATCAGGAAGCCGTTGCGGATCAAGAGGTCGTACATGCGAGCTCCTATTTCTCCCGCGAG
Source organism: Deltaproteobacteria bacterium (assembly GCA_031400655.1). Taxonomy (GTDB): domain Bacteria; phylum Myxococcota_A; class UBA9160; order UBA9160; family UBA4427; genus UBA4427. The sequence continues at coordinate 14,100 of JANNQH010000772.1, forward strand.
CGCGAGCAGCGGCGACTATGCTAGCGACTGCGCGGGCCAGGAGAAGCGACGCGCGAGCGCGCGTCGGGAGCGTGGCAGCTGGACTCGACAACCGGAGACTCCGCCGTTCCCGCCGTCGGCCGACCTGGCTATGTCCTCTGCCTGATGGCCTGCCTCACAGCGCTGAACGTCATGGACCGCCAGCTCCTTTCTGTCCTGATCGACCCGATCAAGCAGGAGTTCGGGGTCTCGGACCGCTCGATGGGTCTGCTGACCGGAACTGCCTTCGCGCTGCTCCACGGGACGGCCGGCATTCCGATCGCCGTGGCGGCGGACCGCGGAGTCCGGCGCTCGATCATCGCCGTGGGGCTCGCGCTCTGGAGTGGCCTCACGTTCCTGACGGGCATGGCGCGAAGCTATGCCGAGATCTTCGCGATCCGTGTCGGCGTGGGAATCGGCGAGGCGGCGGGCGGCCCTCCCGCCCAGTCGCTCCTGACCGACAGCTTCCCGCCCGAGCGGCGTGCGACGGCGCTCTCGATCCTGGCGATCGGCGGACCGCTCGGATCGATCCTGGTCTTTGCCCTCGGCGGCTGGCTCGCCGACAGCTACGGCTGGCGCGTCGCCTTCATGGTGTTCGGCGCGCCGGGTCTCCTGCTGGCGCTCTTGATCCGCTTCACTGTTCCGGAGCCCGTGCGGGGCGCCTTCGATTCGCGACCCGCGCGCACTGCCCTTGCCGACGAGAAGATTCCCTTCGCGCGTGCGGTCCGGTTCTTGTGGGTCGTGCCTTCGATTCGCGCGGTGGTCTGCGCCTCGGGCCTGCACTCGGTCGGGATGTACGCCGTGCTCGGCTGGAGCGTTCCATACCTGACACGCGTGCACGGCATCTCGACCGGCCAGGCGGGCGCCCGCCTCGCGATCGCTTCCGGCCTGTTGACCGCCGTCGGAACCCTGGCCGGCGGCGCGCTGGCCGATCGGCTTGCCCGGACGAGCGTTCGCTGGCTGGTCTGGCAGCCCGCCATTGCCCTCGTGCTCGCGTTCCCCTTCGCGGCCGGGTTCGCCTTCGCACCGACGGCCGGGATCGCGATGCTCCTGCTCGCCCCCGTCTCGATCTTGACCGGCAGCTGCTTCGGGCCCTTCTACAGCGCGATCCAGACGCTGGCGCCGTCGGGGATGCGCGCGCTCGCGGCAGCGTTCGTCGTCAGCTTCAACACGATCCTCGGCCTCGGGATCGCGCCCCCGATCATCGGCTGGCTTAACGACGCAGGGGCGGCGACCCGGGGCGTCGAGGCGATCCGTTATTCGCTCGTCGCCGCGCTCACGGCCCACCTCGCGGCGGCGCTGTGTCTCTGGCTCGCCGGACGCTCGCTCGAGCGGGATCTCGCGGCGAAGGATGCGTTTGCCTCCGCAGGAAATGAACCGGTGGACTCGTCGCGATGACGTTCGACCCGAGCGCAAGTGAACCGGGGCGGCTGTTCGAGAATTACCTCGCGTGCCACGGCTCGGCGGATACCGACGGCGTGCTCGCGCTCTTTTCGGAGGACGCGTGCCTCGAGGATCCGGTGGGTGCACCGGCTCTCACGGGTCGAGCGGCGATTCGGGAGTTCTATCGCGAGACCCATGCGCGCCAGGGACACCTCGCCTTCGAGCGGGTAGGGCCCGTGCTCGTTCGCGGAGACGAGCTGGCGGTGCATGTGCGCGCTCGCCTGGAGCGCGACACGGAGGGGCCCGGGACGGACGTGATCTACACGCTTCGTCTCGACGGCGAGGGGCGGATCCGGGGGCTTCGAGCGTATTTCTGAACCCGGGTGGCCCGCACCGGCAGCACGGTGTCCTGCTGCGTTCGCCGCTTCCCGGTTCGAGCGCCCGTGATATCGTGGGCGCCCTTGCGTGCGAGACGCGGACCCTGCGAGACGACGAGTCGAGGAGAAGAGCATGTACATCGGATTGACCGCGGAGCAGGAGACGCTGCGCCAGGACCTGCGGAGCTACTACGAGAAGCTCCTCACGCCGGCGGTGCGGGAGGATCTGCTGCGCGAGCACGGCATCGGGCCGAAGACGAAGGCGGTGCGCCAGCAGATGTCCCGGGACGGCTGGCTCTGCTTCGGCTGGCCGAAGGAGTTTGGCGGCCAGGGCCGGGACGAAGTCGACCACTTCATCTTCTTCGACGAGGCGATGCGCGCGGCGGCGCCGGTCCCGATGCTGACGGTGAACACCGTGGGCCCGACGATCATGCGCTATGGGACCGACGAGCAGAAGAAGTTCTTCCTGCCGAAGATCGCTGCTGGGGACCTCGAGTTCTGCATCGGCTACTCGGAGCCCAACTCGGGTACGGATCTCGCCTCGCTCCAGACCCGCGCCGTGCGCGACGGCGACGACTATGTCGTGAACGGCCAGAAGACCTGGACGAGTCTCGCCGGCGGCGCCGACTACTGTTGGCTCGCGGTGCGGACGGATCCGACGGCGGCCAAGCACGCGGGCATCTCGATGATCATCGTCGACATGAAGACGAAAGGCATTCGCGTCGATCCGCTGCATCTGCTCTCGGAGCACGACATCAACCAGGTCTTCTTCGACGACGTGCGGGTGCCGGCGAAGAACCTCGTGGGCGGCGAGAACAAGGGCTGGAAGCTCATCACGAACCAGCTGAATCACGAGCGAGTGACGCTCTGTTCGTCGGGGATCATGGAGCGCGCCTACGGCGTGACGCTCGACTACGCAAAGTCGACGCGACTCGCCGACGGACGGCGGCTGCTCGACGAGGAATGGGTCCAGGTCAACCTCGCCAAGGTCTACGCCGGCACCGAGTTCCTGCGCCTCATCAATTGGAAGGTGGCGTCGTCGGCGAAGAAGGGAGCGCTCTCTCCCGCCGATGCGTCGGCGACGAAGGTGTTCGGGACCGAGTTCTACCTCGACGCCTTCCAGCTCATGATGGAGGTCGTGGGGCCCCGGTCGTACCTGACGCGCGGCTCGCCGGAAGCGGTCGCGTCCGGGCATCTCGAGGGGCTCTATCGGAGCCTGATGATCCTCACCTTCGGCGGCGGCGTGAACGAAGTGCAGCGCGATCTGATCGGGCTCTTCGGACTCGGCCTTCCGCGCATCCCGCGGCACTAACAGCAAGAGGCGGTGGCATGGACTTCTCCTATTCCGACGAACAGCTGGCGGCGATCGAGCTCGCGCGCCAGATCCTGGCCGACCACTGCACGCCGCAGCGGCTGCGTGCTCTCGAGCTATCCGGCAAGCCGCGCTTCGATCGCGAGCTCTGGGCCAAGCTCGCGGAGGCGGGCCTCATCGCGGCGGGTCTGCCGGAAGAGCAGGGCGGTGCGGGCCTCGGGTTCCTCACGCTGGCGGGGATCGTCGAGCAGGTCGGGCGGACGGCGGCCCCCGTCCCGCTGCTCGAGACGACGATCATGGGCGCGCTTCCGATCGCCGAGTTCGGAACCCGGGCACAGAAGGAAGCCTGGCTCCCGCGCGCCGCGCGGGGCGAGATCGTCCTCACGGCGGCCCTCGTCGAGCCCCACCGCGAATCCACGGCCCCCGATACGAAGGCGGTGAAGGACGGCGCGCAGTACCGGCTCTCGGGCCGCAAGCTCTGCGTGCCGGCGGGAGCGATCGCCGATCTCGTCCTCGTGCCCGCGAGCCTCGACGGGGGCGTCGGCGTGTTCCTCGTCGAGATCGGCGCCGTCGGCGTCAAGCAGACGGCGCTGGCGACCACGAGCCAGCAGCCCGAGTCGCTGCTCGAGCTCGACGGCGCCCGCGGCGAGCTGCTGGGCACGGCCGCGCAGGGGCGCGAGATCATCGAGTGGATCGAGCTCCGCGCCACGGCAGCGCTGTGTGCCCTCGCGACGGGTGTTTGTTCCGAGGCCCTCCGCCTCACGGCCGAGTACACCAAGGCCCGCAAGCAATTCGACCAGCCGATCGCGACGTTCCAGGCCGTCGCACAGCGGGCGGCCGACGCCTTCATCGACACGGAGGCGGTTCGCTTGACGGCCCTCCAGGCGGCCTGGCGGATCGATGCGGGGCTGCCCGCCGATGCGGCCGTCGCGGCCGCGAAGTACTGGGCGGCGCAGGGCGGCTCGCGCGTCGTGCGGGCGGCGCAACATCTGCACGGCGGTGTCGGTGTGGATCGCGAGTATCCGCTCCACCGCTATTACGTGTATGCGCGCCAGCTCGAGCTGACGCTCGGAGGCGCAACCCATCAGCTGCGCAAGCTCGGGCGCTTGATCGCGAGCGATGCGGCGTGAGCGAAACGGCGTGAGAGGTCGAAGCGCATGAACGCAGGCGAGCCGAGTCGGACAGCCTTCCAGGTCGCGGCGAGTCGCGCGGCGCATCTGCGCTTCGATCCGCCGCCGCATCTGCTCGAGGATCGGATCGCGGAGAAGTTTCTCGGCGAGGAGGCCGAGGCGCTGATCGCGACCTACGCCGACGGTGGCCCCTGGATCCTGTTGGAGAACCGGCTCTTCCTGGCCTTTCGCGGTCGCTTCGGCGAAGACCTCGTCGCCGAGGCACATCGTACGGGCGTTCGGCAGCTCGTGATCCTCGGTGCCGGGCTCGACTCCTTTGGCCTTCGCCGCCCCGCGAGCTTGAAGGACCTTCGCGTCTACGAGGTCGACCATCCGGCGACGCAGGGCTGGAAGAAGCAGCGTCTGGCGGAGCTCGGGCTCCCGCTGCCCGAGGCGCTCGAATTCGTCGAATGCGATTTCGAGACGACCTCCGTCTCCTCGGCGCTCGCGGGGACGAGCTTCCAGGCGAGTGCGCCCGCGATCGTGAGCTGGATGGGCGTCGTCTACTACCTGGAGAAGGGGACGGTGAGCCGGGCGTTGGCGGAGCTCGCGGCGCTGCTCGCTCCGGGGAGCGCCGTCGTGCTCGACTATCAGTTTCCGATCGAGGTCCTGCCCCAGCGCTATCGCGACATCTTCGAGCAGCAATCCGCCTATCTGAAGCGGGCGGGAGAGCCGCAGATGAATCGCTATCTCCCCGAAGAGCTCCGCGCCGAGATCCTCGCCGCGGGGTTCGCCCGCGCCGAGCTGCCGTCTCGCGCAGAGCTTCATCAGCGCTACTTCGCACCGCTCGCTTCGAAGATCCCGATGTCGGAGCGCTTCGGCATGGCGATCGCGTGGCGAGGAGAGCGAGGAGAGCGAGGAGAGCGAGGCGGAGGTGCATAGGCAAAGATAGCGGCGCAGCAGGCACTCGCCCGACTAGTGCCACGGGACTCCTCCGAAATTCTTCAATCCAGCACCAGTGGTGCTGAGCGTCATGCCACCACATGCCTATCCGCCACGCCGCTTCCGAGCCGTACTACGCCGCCACAAACTCCCCATAAGTGCGGTCCAGCGCACGCTGCACCTCCAGCACGCGGGCTCTCGTCACACCCCACTCCGCCGCCGCACGCTGCCACTCCGCCACACCAACCGCGACCTGCGCTTCGATCTCTGCGAGGACGCGGGCCCGAACAGGCAGCACCTCCGCCAACGCCGCGCGCAGGTCCGCACGGGTGATGCCCTGCCCTTTGCCGCGCACGCTCGTGGCATGTTCCCGATCGAGGAGCGGCACCAGATCGTACGCCGGTGCGACGCCCCACTCACCATGAGCGGGAAGACGAAAGGCGAAGTTCTTCATATGGTAGTCACGGACAGAGGCGAGCACATTGAAGACCATGCGCCGGTAGATCTCGAGCATCTCAGGCTGCGAAGGTGCGATCCGGTACCCCACGCGCAGATACGTCTCGTAGCTGGTGAAGTCTTCGCGAAAGTCACCCTGCAGCAGTGCCGCGAGTGACGCGATGTGGGGCCGAACACCATCGGGCGGACGGTCGAAACGCTCTACACCAAAGCAGCGCACGCGCCCGCCATCCAGATCAAACGCCCGCGTCGGCGGCATCGCGATGCCCGCCGCCAGCGCCATCTCGGCGTAGGCCAGCTCGACACTGCCGTAGTCGGCACCATCCTCGGCAGTCGGAAATTTCACGATGTAACTCTTCGCGCCGACCTCTCGCGTATTCGATCCGGCGATCGCGTCGCCACTTGGGAGCACGGTGAGTGACACCTTGGGGCGTGCGCCACCCGACGGGCCAGCAGCGCGTCCCAACGCTTCGGCAACGTCCACGTCCGATCCGCGGTGCAGCGCCATCGCCTCGTCAAACAGCGCGGCGAGGTCGACGACCAGACCGTTCGAAGCATCGTCGAAGGCCGGGGCATAGCTCAGTGCGCCTGGACCATCACCGCCCACCATGCACAACAGCTCCTCGGGGAGGAGCGACTCCGGCATGCGACCCCGCTGCCGTGCCCGCG
>JANNQH010000773.1:0-15811 GCA_031400655.1 Deltaproteobacteria bacterium
CGGGCCCTCGAAGGTGAAGGCGCCTGAATAACCCTTGGCCTCGAGGCGGCGGACATCGGCCTCGGGGTCGTCGAAGGAATAGATCGGTGCGTCGACTTTCATGGGGTCTCCTCGCCTTCGCTCGTTCGGAAGGGACCCGGACTCTAGCGACGAGCGGGCGGGCGCCGCATGCGTCGTCATGCTGGCGTCTAGGACACTCCTGGGAGAAAGCCGGGTCAACGAAAATGCATCAGCCGGTCGAAGGGGAAGTAAGCGTTCGGGATGAACCCGGGCCGGAATCGGATCGGACGCAGATCGTGCCAATGGCTCGAGTTCTGATAGGCCTGGCCGAGGGCGAGCAGGCGCGCCTCCCCGTTCTGCGGGCCGACGAGCTGGATCGTCACGGGGATGTCGCCCCGGTCGGTACCGCAGGGAAGCGTCAGGACGGGCGAGCCCGACAGGTTGAAGGGCGTCGCGAGACGGACAGCCGTCGCCGCATCCGGGAAGGTCTTCTCGTCGAGCAGGTCCGTGTCGAGGCCGAGACGGCCGGGAAAGATCGGCGAGATGATCACGTCGATCTCTTCGAAGCAGGCCTCGAGACGCTGCTTCCACTCCTCTCGAACCTGCCAGGCCCGGGCGACCTGGCCTCCGGTCTGGGCCAGCCCATTCTCGATCGCAGCGCGCAGCGCGGGCCCGTAATGCTCGGCTTGCGCGGGATAGGTCGCCGCGTGGGACAGGGCGAGCTCGCTCGTCGCGATCGTGATCCAGGCCGGATGAACCTGCGAGAGATCCGGGAGGTGGATCTCGAAGAACTGCACGTCGAGGTTGCGCAGGTCGGACAGGAGCTTCCGGAAGACGTCCATGACATGGCGGTCGACGATGCAGCCCGCGAACTTCTTGTCGATCCCGATCCGGACGCGGCGGGATTTCGGCTTCACCGGACCGAGCTCCGGCGCAGGCACCTTTGCCTTGAAGCTCCAGCCATCGCGCGACGTAGAGCGTTGCCGCGTCTTACACCGAGCGCGCCATCGGCCCGACCGTGTCGAGCGAAGGCGCGAACGGAAAGATGCCGTGGAGCGAGACGCGGCCGTGGGTCGGCTTCAGGCTCGTCAAGCTGCAGGCCGCCGAGGGATAACGGATCGATCCGCCCGTATCGGTTCGAAGCGCGGCGGTGCACATCCCGGCGGCGACGACACAGCCCGCGCCACTCGACGAGATCCCCGTCCAGCGGCTCGTGCGCCAGGGGTTGAGCGGCTTCTTCACGCTCGGATGATGCGCGACGAAGGCGCCCTCGGTCATCTTCGTCTTGCCGAGGATGATCGCACCGGCCTGCTCGAGTCGCGCGACGACGTGCGCGGTCTCCCGGGCCGGCTCGCGGCCGAGCACCGTGGTTCCCGCCTTCGTCGGCTCGCCGGCGACGTCGCAGAGGTCCTTGATCGCGATCGGAATTCCGTGGAGCGGTCCAAGTGGAGCGCCCGATGCCTGCTTCTCGTCGAGGCGACGCGCCGCTTCGCGCGCCCGCTCGGGCCAGACCGTGACGTAGCCGCCGACGTCGGGATCGACCTTCTCGATCCGCTCGAGAAAGATGTCCGTCACCGCGCGCGCCGAGAGCGCGCCCGTCTCGATCTCTCCACGCAGTGCGTCGATGTGGGCGAAGGGAATCTCTGTCTTGTCCATTTCGACAAACCTTCGTGTCGGATGATGACAGACAGCGGAGACCTCCGAACATCATTCTCGATCAGCTTTCGATCAGCTCTCGATCAGCTCTCGATCAGATGGATCACACGGTCGATCTGAGGACGAGCTGCCTGCCGAGGGAGATTGACGCTAGGCTCGATCGCATGACGTGCGCGCGTGACACTAAACTTCCCGATTCTCCCCGCTCCTCCCCGGCCGACTCCGATTCTCCCTCAGCGGAAGGGGGAGAGGATCAGGGCATCGAGCTCTCGCCCAGAGATCTCTCGCCCGACGCGCTCCGCGGTCTCGTCGAAGAGTTCGTGAGCCGCGAGGGGACGGACTACGGCCACGCGGACCGCTCGCTCGAGAGCAAGGTGGCGGCCGTGTTCCGCCAGCTCGAATCGGGGGAGGCGCGCATCGTCTTCGATCTCACCAGCGAGAGCGCGAGCATCGTGACGGTCCGGGATCTGCGGGGTCCGCGGTGTTAGCGCGGGAGCTCGGCGGCCGAGGTCTCTGCTTCGAGCTTCTGGATCCGTCGCCAGAGGACGAAGACGAGGGTGCCGAGCGCAGCGAGCGGCAGCACCGACAGGAAGATCGTCGAGATCAGGAAGGCGGTGTTGTTCTCGTCCTCGCGGCCGGCGGTGCAGACCGCACAGGCCAGCGCCGCCCGGGGCACGCTCGCCAGGATCCAGACCGCGCAGAACGCGAGCAGCGCTTTCAGCGTCACCATCGGAGCCCTCAGCGTCCTCATCGGAGCCTTCAGCGTCCTCATCATAGGTACACCCGCCAGTAGATCAGCGGCCAGGCCCCGACGACGAAGTACCAGAACACCGCCGTCGTCGCGAGCTGCGAGGGCTGCAGCCAGCCCCGCGCGTGGCGCCGCCAGGTCTGGACCATCATGCCGAGGGCGGCAACGACATGCAGCGCATGCATGCCGACGATCAGGTAGAAGAAGCTTCCGAGGGCCGACGACGTGAGCGTCAGGCCCTGGGCGATCATCGAGAGCCATTCAAAGCCCTGGAAGACCACGAAGACGGCGCCGAAAACGATCGCGAGGGTGAGCGGGAGACGCGCCGTGGGCCGGGACTTCGCGAAGCGTCGCTGGGCCAGGTAGACGCAGAGGCCCGATGCGAACAAGGCCAGCGTGTTGACCGCGGTCGTCTCGATGGGAAGCCGCGGCTGATCCGGCGGGGGCCACACGATCGCAGAGGCCCGTACGATGTTGAAGACGCTGATCATGCCGGCGAAGAACATGATTTCGGTCAGCACAAAGAGCGACATGCCGAGCACGCCGTTCGAGATGACGCGCGGCTCGCCGCGTTCGGCAGAGATCAATCGAATCGTCGGAGAGGAGGAACGAGTCGTCATGGTCGCCTTCTCGCTTTGATCGCGCCGTGCCGGCCCCCCTCGCCGTGCTCGGGCCTGATGTGCGCCGCTCTCGCCCTATTCGTGGGAGGAGCCTTCGGAAGATCCCTCGGCATGTCCTTCGCTATGTCCTTCGTTATGTCCTTCGTTATGTCCTTCGCTATGTCCCTCGCCGTGGCTCTCCTGGATCCTGGCCCCGAGGCTCGCGCCGGCGATATCGCCCGCCGCGAAGGCCTTCTCGGCCGCGATCCACGCGGGCTTCTCCCAGTTTGTACCCGAGCTCTTCATCACGTCGGGAGCCGTGCCGGCAAAAAAGAGCAGCATGAAGACCAGCGTCGTCGTCACCAGGTAGACGACGAAGCGCGGCGTCAGATTGATGTGCATGAAGTTCTTGGCGACGAGATAGGCCTTCACGATCGCGATGCCGAAGGCGGTGATGAGCGTGACCGTCTTGATGCCGATCATCGGACCGATGATCGAGACCGTCAGCAGGGCGAGCAGCGTGAAGTAGACCTTGACGTAGTGGGAGTCGCCGTGCGCGGCGTGCGCGCCGGCCTCGTGTCCGGCGTGATGTCCTGCATGTTGTCCGGCATGTTGTTCACTCATGTTGGGCCTCGGCTCGATTCGTTATTTCGCGATATAGAGGAGCGGGAAGAGGAAGATCCAGACGAGATCGACGAAATGCCAGTAGATCCCGATGATCTCGACCCGGTGGAGCTCGAGATTCTTCTTCGCCGTCTGGGCGACGATGAGCATGATGATTCCGCCGGCGATCACGTGGGCGGCATGGATTCCCGCGGCGGTATAGTAAAACGACCAAAAAGTGTTCGACGTGATCGTCATGCCGTGGCTGATCTCGGTGGTCCACTCGAAGGCCTTGACGCAGAGGAAGACCACGCCGCCGAGGGTCGTGAGATAGAGCAGATTCGCGGCGCGCTTGCCCTCGCCGCGCTCGGCGGCCTGATGCGCGAGCACCGCAGAGAGGCTCGAGGTGAGCAGTACGAAGGTGTTGAAGGCGCCGATCCAGGGGTTCGTGTTGGCGGCGTAGTCGGCCCAGATGCCGTGGGCCAGGCGGTGCATGATGTACGAGCCGAGGATGCCGCCGAAGATCACGATCTCGGATGCGATCAGCCACCAGACGGCCAATCGCGGGGTGGGCATCCCCGCCGCGCTGCGCGTCGTTGCAATCGGTCTCGCGGACATCATCCACTCCATTCGTGGCGGGCGGATCGTTCCGACCCCGCGCTTCTAAAAACTCTTCTGGCAGAACGCCTTCCGGCGGCGGCCCCTGCGAGCCGCCGCGAACCCTCTCGCGCGTCCCTACGCCGGCTCGTCCTGCGGCCAGAAGTCCGAGGACTTGCGGTCGGGGTGGCTGTACTCGTACGGGCCGCGGTAGACGGTCGGCAGTCCATCGGGCCAGTTGCCGTGGGGCGGCGGCGACGTCGCCGTCCACTCGAGCGTGTTCGAGTTCCAGGGATTCTTCGGCGCAATCGGTCCCGAGACCCAGCTCGTGATCACGTTGTAGAAGAAGATGATCTGCGCGAGCAGCATCACGATCAGCGAATAGGTCGCGAGGTGCTGCAGCTCCCACATCCAGGGATAAGAGAGCTCCGGGAAGTTCCGGTAGTCGAAGATGCGCCGGTGATGGCCGGCCGCGCCCAGCACGAAGAGCGGGATGAAGATCGTGTTGAACGGGATGATCGTCAGCCAGAAGTGAATCTTGCCGAGCTTGTCGTTCATCATCCTGCCGAACATCTTTGGGAACCAGAAGGTGAACCCGGCATAGGTTCCGATGATGGCGATCGGATAGAACGTGTAGTGGAAATGCGCGAGCACGAAGTACGTATCGTGCATGTAGATATCATTGCCCGAGGCGCCGAGGAAGATGCCTGTGACTCCGCCGATCAGGAACTCGAAGATGAACGACAGCGCCCAGAGCATCGGCGTCGTCAGCGTGATCGAGCCGCCGTAGAGCGTCGCGATGTAGACGAACAACATCTCGGCGATGGGCACCGAGATCAGCAGCGTCGTCACGGTGAAGACGTTCGCCATGCGCGGATCGATTCCCGCAATGAATTGATGGTGGGCCCAGACGGTGAAGGAGAGGATGCCGGTGCCGATCGCCGTATAGAGGACCGTCTTGTAGGCGAAGAGCTTCTTGCGGGAGAAGACCGTGATCACCTCGGCCACGATGCCGACCGCCGGGAGCAGCACGACGTAGACCTCGGGATGGCCGAAGAACCAGAAGAGGTGCTGCCACAGGATCGGATCGCCGCCGCGGTTGGGATCGAAGAAGGCGGTCCCCAGGTTCTGGTCGAGGAGCATCATGATGCCGCCGGCAAGCAACGGGCCGACGGAGAGCATGAAGAGGATGCTCGCGATCACGATCATCCAGACCACCATCGGGATGTCCCACATCTTCATTCCGGGGGCGCGGCTGTTCATGGCGGTCGTGATGAAGTTGATGCCGCCCAGCAGGAAGGCCACGAACTCGAGGGCGACGGCGGTGATCCAGAAGGTCGAACCGAGCGGCGTCAGGTTGTACTGGGATTTCGTCGAGAGCGGGGGATAGGCCGTCCATGCGCCACCGAAGGCTCCGCCTTCGACGAAGAAGGCCGCGAGGATGATGACCGCCGAGATCAGGAAGATCTGGTAGCTGAGGCGATTGATGCGCGGAAACACCATGTCGTCCGCGCCGATCATGAGCGGGATCAAATAGTTCCCGAAGGCCGCGATCAACACGGGCATCGCGACCCAGAAGATCATGATCGTGCCGTGGTTGGTCACGAGCGAGTTGTAGGCGGCGGGGGTGACGGGGCCGAAGAACGGGACGTCCATTCCAGGGAACGCGATCTGCATCCGGAAGACGTAGGCGAAGAAGCCGCCGATCACTGCCATGAACATGCCCGTGAACATGTATTGCATGGCGATCATCTTGTGATCGAGGGGAAAGACGTACTTCTCGGTGAAGCTCATCTCGTGGTGATCGTCGTGATGAGCTGCGTGCTCGACCCGAATCGATTCCGCCATGATTTTCTCTCTCCCCGGCAATCGAAGCGCGTCGCGCTGGTCGTCCACTTCGAGCGGTCCCGAATCGGGACCTTGATCCGAATAAACAGGCCTAGCGGGCCGCCACCGAGATGGGCGAATTCGCCTCGACCCAGGCAGAGTGCTGCTCGCTCGACTCGACGAAGATCCGCGCGGGCATGAGGGCGTGGCCGATGCCGCAGATCTCGGCGCACTGGATGAGGAAGTCGCCGGTTCTCGTCGCCTCGAACCAGCCCGTGATCACGCGTCCCGGAATCGCGTCCTGCTTCAGGCGGAAGGCGGGAATCGAGAAGTCGTGAAGAACGTCGAGCGACTCGAGCTTGAAGTGGTACAGCGTATTCGCGGCGACATGGAGCTCGTTGATCGTCGTGATGTCGTCGGCCGTGTCGAGGACGTTGTCCGGCCCGGGATGGACGAAGGTCCAGGCCCATTGCTGCGCGATCACTCGCACTGTCGCGTTCGCCTCGGGCAGGTTCTGCTTTACGGCAAACCAGACGTTGACCGCCATCACGACGATGATCACGTCGAAGGCCAGGATCGGGATGTGCGCCCTGTGGATCCACTTGATGTATTGGTGCTCGGTCCCCGTGATGTACAACGCTTTCCGCCCGCTCTTCGCCTTGAAGCGCAAGATGAACGAGAATAACAGGTAGCTTGCGACCAGGAACGGGATCCCGACGAGTAACGTGATGACATCGAAGAGTCGGTTGATGTCGCTCGCGTAGGTGGAGGCGCTAGGTAGGAGCCATTCGAGGATCATGTCAGTTGCCTATCACTTGGCTTTCGGCCCCGGGGCGGCCTGGCAAGGGTATGGATGCGCGAACCGGACAGCTCGGGAGGGCTCGACTCGGCCCTACCCTCGTTGGGCGGCCCGAGGCGACGACTCCCACTAGAGGAGAATGAACGTGAAAACGACCGCGATGAAGCCGAGGACGCCGATCATTGCCAACGTGAACAGACGCGTGGCGAGCTCGTCGGCCGCCGGGTTCTCGGGTTCGACGTGGTGAGGATCGGACATTCGGGCTTCTCCTGGAACTCGTTCGTTTTCTGGAATCGAAGCGATGGACTCTCTCGCCGGTCGGACGGCGCCTATTCCTTCGGCGTCCCGCTCTCGAGTGTCTTGCTCTTCAGGGTTTGAATATGTGCGATCACGTCGAGGACAGCAGCGTCGTCGGGCAGCGTCGCCACCATGCCGATCATGACTGCGCCGAGCGCGTCGCCGGGCAGTTTGCCACGGACGCTCTTCTTGTACTTCTGGATCGACGACAGCAGATACCAATCGTTCAGGCCCGCGAGCGGCGGCGCGCCCATGCCCTGGTTGCCCGAGCCGTCCGGCGCATGGCAGGAACTACAGATCGCGTAGTAGCCCAGGCCCTTCGCCGCATCTCCCGCCTGGGCGAGCGTCGCAGCAGGCTGAACCTGCGGCAGACTCGCGACATACGCGGACACCGCCTTGATATCGGTCGTTTCCCGTAGCCATTGAGACATCGGGTACATGCGCAGACCGCCCGTATCCTGAGCGTGGAGTCCACGTTGACCCGACTTGAACTTCACGAGTTGGGCCTCGATATACCAGGCCGGCAGGCCCGCGATGGCGGGCGCGAGGGTGGCAGGATTACCGCCGCCGTCCGACCCGTGGCACTGCGTACAGAGCTCGAACAACGCTGCGCCCCTCGCCAGATCCGCATCGCCGACCTGCGCCGCGTCCTGCGCAAGCGCCGACGCCGAGATACAGACCGAACAAAGGAGTATCAGCAGCGCGATCGACACGCTCGACCTCGACAATCTCTTGCCCACCAAGCTCATCGCTCACCCGTCCCATTTTCTGATCGATTGCCTGCGCGGATCCATCATCCGGTCGATCGTTCGACCGACCATTTGATCTATCGGAGCACGCGTCGATCCAATATCCGATCGTACGGCGCGAGGCAGCGGCGAATCCGACTTCAGAAAGCGTTCGCGGAGTAGCCCACTCCTGCAAGATTCGTCAAGTCCGACGCGGCCTTTCGCCATTCTCTCGCCGCCGCGAAGCCAGCTTCGAAGGCCCCTCAACGGCTCGATCAGAGGTCAAGATTAGGACGCCCGGAAGGTCGATTCGCCCGGCGGCGACATTCTGCAACGATTGGATGCAGCCGTCTCCGGTGATCACACGACCGACGGATTGAGTGGATAGAGAAGCAGGTAGATCAACACGCCCGTGATCGAGACGTAGATCCAGATCGGCCAGGCGATCCGCGCCAGCCGGCGATGGCGCTCGCGCTCGTCCCGCAGCCCGAGCCGGATCAGGGCGATCGCGAACACCGGCACGGTCATCGCGAGCAGAACATGAGAAAAGAGCAGCGCCAGATAGGCGAGCTTCGCCAGCCCCTCGGCGTGGAAGGTCGTGTTCTCGAAGTGGCGGGCGAACTTGTGGACCACGTAGCAGACGAGAAAGACGCTCGAGACGGCGAAGGCCGCTCCCATCACCCGCTTGTGGCCCTCGACCTCACCGCGCCGCGCGAGGCGCCGGCCGATGATCAGGAGCACGGTGGCCGTTCCGTTGAGAGCGGCATTGATGGGCGGGAGGATCGAGGTGTCCATGACCTCGCTCGACCGTAGCAGCTCGCAGCAGGGGGCGAGGCGCTACGCTCGCGCGCCGATGGAGCAGCCCTCGAACCCACCGGCCCCCGAGACGGCGAATCCGGCGCCCGGCTTGGCGGCGGGGTCTCGGCGGGAAGCGCTGCTCGCGCGCCTCGACGCGGACGGGCGGTACCCGACCTGGGTGTTGCTTGCCGCGCTGGCCGGCATGTTCGCCACGAGCTTCCCGATCACGATCCTCGCCGTCTCCCTCGCCTCGATCGCGGGGGAATTCTCCGCCGACGAGACGACGATGGCCTGGGTCATCTCAGCGCCGATGCTGCTCTCAGCCGTCAGCTTCCCGCTGCTCGGAAAGCTGGGCGACCAGCGCGGCCATCGCCGGGTCTTCCTGCTGGGATTCGCGGGCTCGACCGTCGTCGCGATCCTGACGGCATTCGCCTGGAATCCGGTCTCGCTGATCGGCTTTCGAACCCTCGCTGCGATTCTGGGTGGCGCGACCCAGCCAACCGCGATGGCCCTGATCTTCTCGGTCACACCCCCCGCGCAGCGCGTCCGCGCGATGGGCTGGTGGTCGATGACGACCGCCGCCGCACCGGCGCTCGGGCTCTTCGCGGGCGGGCCCCTCGTCGACCTCTTCGGCTGGCGCATCGTCTTCCTGCTCCAGGCGGCCTTCTCGGCCCTCGCCCTCGCCCTCGCGACGGTCGTGCTGCGCGAGACGAAGCCCCTGCGCGTTCGCTTCGACATCGCGGGATCGATCGCGCTCACCTTCGGCGTCGGCGGTCTGATGTACGCCCTCGGCAGCCTTCGCAGCCCGGCGAGCTTCGCGCAGTGGATTCCGACCGCCCTCGTGCTCGGGGTTCTCGGGCTCGTCTCCTTCGTCTGGATCGAGAAACGCGTCGAGGCACCGCTGCTGCCCCTCGAGTTCTTCCGTTCAGCGAACTTCTCGGCGACCCTCGCGACCAACGCCTTCACGAGCGCCGCCTACATGGGCGCGTTCGTCGTCGCGCCGATCCTGTTGCTGCGGCTTGGCTTTTCGGTGACGGCCGCCTCCTACATCGTGTTGATCCGGACCGCTTCGCTCACGATCTTCTCGCCGCTGGGCGGCCGTTTCGGGGAGGCGTGGGGCGAGCGCGCCGCCTCGGTGATCGGCTGCGCGATCCTGACGACGGGCCTGTTCGTCTCGGCCTGGGGCGCCTGGGTGGAGAGCCTCGGCTTGTTCGTCATGGGCCTCGTCGCCCAGGGCGCCGGCCACGGCCTCTCTCAGCCCTCGATCACCGCTGCGATCGTCCGCTCCGTCCCCTTCCACGACCTCGGGATCGCCGGCGCCGCCAACCGCCTGATGGGCCAGGGCGGCGCCTCCTTCGGCATCACGCTGCTCGCCCTCGCCTACGGCGGCCGCAACACGCCGAACGCCTTCGCCCTCGCCTTCGCGGTCGGCGGCATCCTCTCGGCCATCTCGATCGCGACCGCTTTCGGAATCGGCGTCGATCCGATCGAGCAGGAACACCGGGAGCACGCCATCCCGGGCGTCGGATCGAAAGCGGCCTAGCGACGGGTCCGCTCGATCTCGTAGCCGCGGTAGCCCTCGCGGAATCCAGCGCGGAGAAAGAGCGCCGCGAAGGTCGCGCTCCGCGCCGCCTCGCCGTCGACCTGCTCGACGGCCAACCGCTTCACCCCGAGCCGACTCATGCTCGCTGCGAGCGCGTGGAGCGCCGCCAGCATCCGCGCTTCGGCGGACCCGTCCGCAAGCGTCGCGAACGAGAGAAGGCTCCGCCCAGCGCGCTCGGCGAATAACACGGGAGCTCCATCGACGAGCACGACCGCCGTCCCCACCGCGCGCCGCGGACGCCCCGAGCGCGTCTCTGGCCAGGCGAGCTGTGAGCCGAAGGGTTGCGCGGGATCGACGGACGAGAGGAGCACCGCCTGCGGACTCGCCGGCCTGGCCCGAAAGGCCCGCAGGCGATCGACGACGCCGGGCAGCGCGAACTGGGCGCTGCTCGCCCCCTCGCAGAAATGCCCCCGCCGCACGCGCCCCATTTCCTCCATCTCGCGCAACACCGGGTAGATCGCCGAGAAGCCGCCGGGCTCGACCTCGCCTTCAAGGGACTCGCGCGACACGATTCCGTGTCGTTCGAGCAAGACGAGCGTGCGCTGGTGGAGGCGCTCGGTCGACGCGCGCTTGTCCGCGGCAATCGACGCGGCAATCGACGCAGCGAGGGGCGACACGAGGGACCAGCGGCCGGAAGTGGTCGAAGGCGGCGCATGGCGGCCAGGGCGGCCAGGGCGGATGGAGCGCCGACCATGCGACGCGGGCGGTCTTCGCAGCGCACGCAGCGGCGCGAAGGTGTCGTTCGTGACGAGGCCCTGCCAGACGAGCTCCCAGAGAGCGTGCTCGAGCTCTCTCGACGGAGTCCCAGCACACGCCGCCACGAGCTCGGAAAAGAAGGAGGCTCCGCGAGCGGCGAGCTCGTCGCGGATCCGGAGCGCGGCGGTCGAAAACGGCGAGCTGGGCTCAGCGACGCGGCTCGGGAGTCGCCCGCGGCGATAGAGCGCCACGCGACCGTCTCGCTCACCAATCGCCCCGGCGCCGACCCAGACGATCCGGCCCTGACTGCCGGCCTGGTCGAGCATCCCCGGCTCGAAATCCGCGACGCGCACGGGCAGGATCCCGCGCTCGAGCTCGGCGAACGAGAGCGGCAGCCCCTCGAGCTGATCGATCACCTCGTCGAGTCGCGCGGCGCCGCGGCGCGGCTGCGCGATCCCGTGCCAGTCGAGCAGGAAGCGGCCGAATACCTCGCCCGCGACCGGCTGGATCTCGTCTCGCAGGCGCGCGAGCGTGTTCCGCTTCAGACGCCGCAGCACATCCGGCTCACACCATTCGCGCCTAGCGCTGCGCGAATCGAATTCCCCGGCCAGCAGCCGCCCCCGGCGCGCCAGGGACTCGAGCAGCGCCTCGAGGCCCTCGCCGCGCAGACCGAAGCGCACAGCCAACGCCGCCGTCGTGAAGGCAGCGTGGGTTCTCGCATAACGCATCGCCAATTGTTCGAGGGGAGCTTGCGAAGCTTCGAGCAGCGTCACGGGAAGCCCGCCGGGAAGCTTCACGCCGAGGGCGTCGCGATAGATTGCCGCGTCCTCGACCGCGATCCAGCGCGACTCGTGCGCAACCTCGATGGAGAGGATCCGCTTCGCCTCGATCAGCGCGGCGCGGGCGCCCGGATAGTCGCCGTCGCCCGCCGCCGCGAAGCGCGCCGCGAGCTCGGCGTCGCTCAGGTCGCCGAGCTGGCGCAGTCGATCGTGGAGCGCGTCGGCGTGGCCGGCTCGCTGCTCGGGCACGAGACCCTGAAGCGAATACTCGACCTCGTCGAGAGCGCGCGCGTCGAGCAGATTTCGAAGCGCCGTCCCGCCGAGCAGCTCGCGGAGCATGCTCCGGTCGAGGGAGAGCGCGTGGCTCCGGCGCTCGGCGGTGGGCATATCGGGCTGGTAGAGGAAGCTCGCGGTGTACGAGAAGACGAGCGAGCGTGCGAAGGGCGAGGCGACAGGCGTCTCGACATCCCGGACCAGGACATCCTGCGCTTCGATCCCGCGCAGCAGCTCGACGAGGCTCGGCAGATCGAAGCTGTCCTGCAGGCATGAGCGATAGGTCTCGAGCATGATCGGAAAATCCGGGAAGCGGCGGGCCACGGCATGCAGGTTCTGGGCGCGCAGGCGCTGGGACCAGAGCGGCGTGCGCGTGCCCGCGCGACGGCGGGGCAGCAGCAGCGCCCTCGCCGCGTTCTCGCGAAACTGCGCGGCGAAGAGCGCCGAGTCCTCGAGCCGCGCGCAGACCAGCTCCTCGACCAGCTCGGGATCGGGCAGGAAGAGCTCGCGCGGCGGCGGCTCGTCCGAGTCGACGAAGCGGAACAGGATGCCGTCGTCGGTCCAGAGCGGATGCGCGTCGTCGATGCCCCACGCGACAAGGCGCTGCGCGATCGCGAGCGCCCACGGAGCATGGACCCGGGCACCGAAGGGCGAGAGGATCGCGATGCGCCAATCGCCGAGCTCGTCGCGGAAGCGCTCGATCACGATCTCCCGGTCGTTCGGGACCGCGCCCGTCGCCGCTCGCTGTACCGCGAGATACGCGACGAGATTCGTCACGGCGTGCTCGTCGAGCTGCCCCTGCGCGCGCAGCCAGGCAGCCGGATCCTCCTGCTGCGAGCACTCACGCACGAAGCGCCCGAGCGCGCGGCCGAGCTCGATCGGCCGGCCCGGCCCGTCACCGCGCCAGAAAGGCAGGCGGCCTGCCTCGCCCGGCGCCGGCGCGACGAGCACGCGGTCGCGAGTGATCTCGAGCGCGCGCCAGCTCGAGGCGCCGAGGATGAAAACGTCTCCCGGCTTCGACTCGTGCACCATCTCTTCGTCGAGCTCGCCGATCCGCGGACCGTCGGGCGCGATGTAGACGGCGTACTGCCCGCGATCGGGGATCGTCCCGCCCGAGAGGATCGCGATCCGGCCTGCTCCCTCCCGGATCTCGAGCATTCCGCGCTCGCGGTCCCAGTGGACCCGTGGGCGCAGCTCCGCGAAATCCGTCGAGGGATAACGCCCCGCCAGCATGTCGAGCACCGCGTGAAAGAGCTTTCGGTCCAGAGTCGAATAACAGGATGTGCGCGCGATGAGGGCCGCGAGCTCGTCGACCGCGATCGGCCCCTCGGCCACGATCGCGACGATCTGCTGTGCCAACACGTCGAGGGCGTTCTTCGGAGTCGAGATCGACTCGACCTCCCCCGCGCGCATCCCGAGCGCCACGACCGCTGCCTCGAGCAGGTCGCCTCGATGCTTCGGGAACAACACCCCGCGGCTCGTCTCACCCACCGCATGCCCCGCGCGCCCGATCCGCTGGAGACCGCGCGCGACGGCGCCCGGACTCTCGACCAGCATCACGAGCTCGACCGCCGCCATGTCGATGCCAAGCTCGAGCGAGCTCGTCGCGACGATCCCCTTGAGCTCGCCCGCCGCCAGCGCCCCTTCGATCTCGCGCCGCTTGTCCTGGGAGAGACTCCCGTGATGTGCGCGCACCAGCGGCTCGCCCGCCAGATCGTTCAGCGCTTGCGCCAGTCGCTCGCAGAGGGCACGGCTATTCGTGAAGACGATCGTGCTGCGATGGGCACGGATGCGCGCGAGGATTTCGGGATGGATCGCGGGCCAGAGACTCGTCGCGGGAGGCGTCCCCTCCGACGACGGCGCGACATCCGGCCGCGTCATGTCCGGAACCGGCACGCAGATCGACAGCTCGATCGCCGGCCGGGCACTCGCATCCACGACCTCGACCTCGCGGTCGCCCCCGAGAAAGCGCGCAATCGCCTCGCTCGGCCGGGCCGTCGCCGAGAGCCCGATCCGCTGCGGATCGCCCGCGCGGCAGCGCCGAGCCACGCGCTCGAGCGAGAGCGCGAGGTGCACACCGCGCTTCGTCCCGGCGAGGGCGTGGATCTCGTCGACGATGATCGTCTCGACGGTCGCGAGCGTCTCGCGCGCCTTGCCGCCGAGGATCAGATAGAGGGACTCGGGCGTGGTGACGAGGATCTCGGCGGGATCGCGGGTCTGCACGCGGCGCTCGCGCGGCGAGCTGTCACCGGTGCGGATTGCGACGCGGGGGGGACGGAAGGGCGGAAGCAGCGGATCGGACGGACTCGATGCACGCGGCGCGTTCTCGGCTTCGGCGGCGATCCCGGCGATGGGCGCACGCAGGTTGCGCTCGATGTCGGAGACCAGCGCCTTCAAGGGCGAGACGTAGAGGACGCGGACGCCGCGGGGCGCGTCGGCGGGAAGGCGGCCGAGGCGATCGATGGCGGTAAGAAAGGCGGCCAGGGTCTTACCGCTGCCGGTCGGGGCGATCAGGAGGGCGTGGCGGCCCGACGCGAGGATCGGCCAGCCGCGCTCCTGGATAGGGGTCGGGGCGGAGAAGCGGCGGGCGAGCCAGGAGCAGGTCGCGGCGGTGAAGAGGTCGGGGAGGACGGCCATGCGGGAAACCTAGCGTCGTCGGGGACGGGAATTCGCAACCGGATTGTGAACCGGAGGCAACGCGCCTGACTCGTGTCTCGATCGAGGGAATAATCGATTTTTCGCGACCTGACCTGATTCGACACCTCGAAATCGAGAGAAGGTCATGGCACGCGACCACCTGTTGCATGGACCCCGTGAATTCCCGATGATCCGGGACGCTGGAGTTTCCGTGATTGCATCGTTCGCAGATCGGACGACGGAGTCGCTTTTCCACGGAGCAGAGGGCGGGTCGATCAAACGAATTCCGCCACAGATCATCCGGATCGCGATTCGGAAGCTCGACATGTTGAACTCGGCACGGTTGCTCAGCGATCTCCTCGTGCCGCCGGGAAATCGGCTCGAGTCGCTTCGCGGCGATCTTCGCGGCCATCACAGCATCCGCGTCAATAACCAATGGCGCATCGTCTTCCGGTGGGAAGGCGGAGATGCGCACGCAGTCCGCATCGTCGACTACCACGAATAGAGAGGTGGGCCGTGCTTCCGAAAAGTCGAATCCCCACGCATCCGGGAGAAGTCCTGCTCGAGGAGTTTCTCGTGCCGCTCAGAGTCACGCAGGTGGCGCTCGCTGAGCACCTCGAAATCTCGCTTCAGCGGATCAACGAGATCATCCGCGGGAAACGGGGTGTCACCCCGGAGACGGCCTGGCTCTTCTCGCAGGCATTTGGCACTACACCGGAGTTCTGGCTCAATTTGCAGGCCCAGCACGACCTGGCCAAGAGCCGACCGCGACGCGTCGTTCGAAAGCTTCGCAAGGCCGGGTGATCGGCGCCGGCCCTCTCACCAAAGCGTGTCGCTCGTCGGGGTCGTAGGACACCTCGAAGCAATCGAACAGTCCGATCCCGACCCCGCTCCAATACGCTACGCAATGCAGGCGAGACCGGTCACTCCGACGGTCCGGAGGGCGGCTCGACGGCCGCCCAACTCGAAATCCGAACGGGGACGATCGATGCCTGATTCTCATGATCGGCGAGCCGCCTGGACTCCGGCGAAGCGGCCCGAATGGCTCGCCCGCTTGAATGCGCTAGGCGGGAATCTCGACGGCCAGGCGATCGTGCCCCTCGACGAGGCGTCGCTACTGCGCGAAGCGACTCGCAAGACGGGCCTCGCGGATTTCGGCGACGACGATTGG